>JAHBYL010000109.1 GCA_019635955.1 Parvibaculum sp. | reverse complement strand
GAAGACGGTCTCCGCCTTCTCGTCATCGAGCGGAATGGTGTTCTGCGGCTTCCAGACCATGCGCGCGGCCTTGGGCTCGCCGAACTTCGCCTCGAGCGCGGAGGCGACCTCGTGCAGCGCATCCGGCGCGCAGAAAAGTTCGTGGGTCTCCGCACCGGACTGGCAATCGTCCGCGCCGGCGTCGATCGCCGCTTCGAGCATGGCATCGGCGCTCGCGACATCGGCGCCGTATTCGATCAGGCCGAGCCGGTCGAACATGAAGGAGACGGAGCCCGTTTCGCCGAGATTGCCGCCATTTTTCGAGAAAATGGAGCGCACTTCACCGGCCGTCCGGTTGCGGTTGTCGGTCAGTGATTCGACGATGACGCCGATACCGCCGGGGCCGAAGCCCTCATAGCGCACTTCTTCGTAATTCTCGCCGCCCTGATCCGTGCTCTTCTTGATCGCCCGCTCGATATTGTCCTTGGGCATATTCTCGGCACGGGCGGCCTGAATGGCGGCACGCAACCGCGGATTGTATTCGGGGTCGGCCAGGCCCATCTTGGCCGCCACCGTGATTTCCTTGGCCAGCTTCGCGAACAGCTTGGCGCGCTTCTTATCCTGCGCGCCTTTGCGGTACATGATGTTCTTGAATTGTGAGTGGCCGGCCATTCCGCCTCCGAAAGCCTGTCGAATACGCTGAAATCCGGCGTCTTTATAAGGACGCCTCCCGGCAAAATCCATAGCACCCGAAAGTGCAACCGAATACGCGCATAAGTAGAAGTAAAATTGTTCTTTCTACTTTAACGTGTGTTTAAGTTTTTCCGCGGAGACTGGCTCCTGTCACCGGAGTCGATGCATTTGCCCAGTGCACCGACGACACCATGCGGTGGCAATTGCAGCACCCCGGCTGCGACCCCGCCCGGTTCGCACCGGGACAGAAGCCTACGCATCTCCGCGAAGGCGCACCGCCCCGTCCCCGCCGCCTCACCCACCTCGGCCGCGCTTGGGACGGGGCGGTTCTTTTCGGTTTAGGCGTAAACCGTCGTCGGCCAGGCATAGGCGCCTTCCGTCGCCTGGCCCAGCATCACCTGCTCGATATAGCGCGCTGCAAGGCGCTCGTTAAAGACGGCGTGATAGCGCTCGTGGCCGTTGCGGGCGATGCGCTGCCGCTCACCGTCATTTTTCAGGAAATATCTGAGCTTGTCGGCAAGCTCCGGCGTATCGCGATAGAACGCGAATTCCTCATCGGTGAAGATTTCATCGTAGCCCGACGCGCGCGCGACGAAAACGAGCAGCCCGTTGCCCGCATATTGCGCAAGACGGTCTGACGAATAGAGGAAATAGCTGTCGTCGCGATTGAGATTGAGGCCCATGCGCGACGCTGCGATGGCGTCAAAATAATCCTGCCCGCTCAACTGGCGCCGGCGCTCAAATCCGTAAAACGCACAGCGTGCCTCCGGCACTTGCGTCTCGACCTCCTTGAGAAGCCGACCCCGCGGCGTGGAGGCGCTTTCAGCACCCACAGCGCAGAACAGGTCGTAGAGCTGATCATTGCCTGCAAAACACTGCAACGTCTCGATGGATGGATCGGCGGGGTTAGGAATAAAGGCAAGGGAATGCGTCGGCGTGACGAAATCCCTGAGCCTTTCATCAGCCGTCGTGACGAAGGTCGTATCGGCAACTTCAGCGAAGCGGCGGATGCGCTCGACGTTCTCCGGCAGAAACAGCGCGTCGAAATTGACGACGGCAACACGCATCATCGGCCGCAGATGGCGCAACTCGCGCACCGTATCGTTCGTAATCTTGTCTGCGTGACAGAGAACGAGGAGGTCGGGCCGGAAATTACGGCACAATGCGACGAGGCGTTCATTCGCATAGGCATCGCCGCCGCGAAAGATGCCGAGCTTTCCAGTCTCCCGCGCCACGTCGCGGTCGCTGAAGGACATCACCTGATGGCCGTTGCGGATGAAGCCGTTGGTGAACTTCCGGACGGACGCATAGAAATTCGCACCTTCGCGCCGCTCATTGTAATTGCCGACGAGAACGATGCGCATGGTCTTACACCTCCGGCAGAACCTGCTTGAGGCGGCCGCCGACGCGGACCGGTTCGACGCGGCGGGCAAGCCCGTCGGGTCCCGTCTCGACGAAAACGCCGCACAGCGTTGCGGGGCCCATGGCCGGCTGGAAGCGGCCGCTCGGAATGCGCGTCGTGAAGCGGTTGAGCGGCTCGTCCTTGTCCATGCCGATGACCGAATTGTAGTCGCCGCACATGCCTGCGTCCGTCTGATAGGCCGTGCCGCCGGGCAGAACCTGCGCATCGGCCGTCGGCACATGACTATGCGTGCCGACGACGAGCGACACGCGCCCGTCGCAGAAGTGCCCCATCGCCATCTTCTCCGACGTCGCTTCGGCGTGCATGTCGACAATGATCGCGTCCGCCGCTTCGCCGAGCGGGCAGGCGGAGATTTGTTTGTCTATCGCATCGAACGGGCAATCGAGCGCCTCCATGAAGACACGGCCAAGCGCATTCACGACGAGCACCCGCGCGCCGGACTGCGCCTCGACAAGCGTCGCGCCGCGGCCGGGCGTTCCCGCCGGATAGTTCACGGGTCGGATAAGCCGCGTCTCTCGCTCGATATGCACCAGCGCCTCGCGCTGGTCCCAGGAGTGGTTTCCGAGCGTGATGACGTCGGCGCCCGCGTCGAAGACGTCGTCGCAGATCGCCGCCGTGATTCCGAAGCCGCCCGCCGCGTTCTCGCCATTCACCACCACGAAATCGAGGCCGAGTTCCCGGCGAAGCACCGGCAGTTCCGCAACCAGCGCATCGCGTCCGCTCCGGCCCACAATATCGCCCATGAATAGAAGCCGCATCTTCACCTGCCGGGCGGAGCGCCGAAGCGCCGCGCCTCCTTTTCCGTCACGACCCAGTCGAGCCGTTCATCATAATCATCTTCAGGAAGGTCTTGGGCTTCCTGTGCCGAAAAGGCAACCCCGACGGCAAGGAGCGGCGTACCCTCCGCACGGAGCGCGGCCAGCGTCCGGTCATAATAGCCGCCGCCATAGCCGAGCCGGCGCCCCGAACCGTCAAAGGCAAGAAGCGGCATCAGAACCACATCCGGGCGGCAGGCCGGCGCATCGGAGGAAGGTTCCTGCGTCCCGTGATCGCCGGGCACAAGCACATCGCCCGTCCGCCAGCGCCTGAAGACGAGCGGCGCCTGGCGGAGCGCAACAGCCGGAAGCGCGCAGACATGGCCTGCGGCCTCGAGCCGCCTTAGCAGTTCCAATGGGTCCGCCTCGCTTCCCATCGCGGCATAGCCGGCGACGATGCTGCGGGGCGCGAGCGGAATGGAATTGAGGAAATGGCCTGCAAGGGCAGCCGCGGCCGTCCTGCCGAGCTCCCGATGGGCCGCATCGCGGCGGAACTTCGCCGTCTCACGCGCGCGGCGCTTGGCCTGGGCGCTCATGAAACTCTGCCAGGAAAAGGTGGGACCGCCACGACCGTCGGAAGCTCGTTCCTCGGAGACCTACTAACGTAGGTGGGTGCCGTGTGAAGGAGACCACGGTCTCCTTCAGGGACAGCTCCCTTGAGGAGCGTAAGGCCCCGAGAGATATTGTTCCTGACGCGAAGGGCAGTACCCACGTCTACTCTATCTGCCTCGATGCCCATCCGGGTCAAGGGCCGTGATGCCGCGGCCTCTTTATTTCCACTCACGCGGCCTCGATCCGGCGGGTGAGATCCTCGATCCGGCGGGCCACATCGTCGAGCACATCCGCAAGTGAATCCTCGGCCTGACGGGTCCGGTCGGCCGCGGAGGTTCGTTGCGAGGACAGGGTTTCGAGTTCCTGCTCCAGTATTTTCACCTTTTGCAGGGCCTCGGAGAGCTCGTCGGCAATGAGAAGGCCGGCCATCAGCAGGAGCCGCGCATCCCCCACCTGCCCCACTTCCTGAGCGAGGCTGGTGACATGCTTGTTGATATAGCCCGCAAGTTCCCGGACGTGGTTCTCCTCGCCATCGCCGCAGGCAACGGCATAGGAGCGGTCGTTTATGGATACCTTGACCTGTCCCATGGGTTCAGCCCTCCGCCAGCACGTCGCGGATGCCCTCGATGGCATCGGCAAGTGTTTCGGAAGCCCGCTCGTTAAGCTCGTTGAGGCGCCTCGCTTCCGATTTCAGTTGATCGAGTTCCTCGGCGAGCCCGGCACGGTCCTCCTTCAGCGCCTCGACCTCTTCCTGCAGCCGCTTCGCCGTCTGGGCGCGCAGCACCTGCCGGTTGATGCCGGCCTCCAGCTTGTCCAGCGCGCCGGTGAACCGGCCCATCGCCGAATCGAGTTTGCTCATGCCTGGTCCGGGCTCCTTCAGGCTGGCCAGGGTGCCAGCGGGTCACTGCCGCCAAGATAGGCAGGGCGGCGAAACAAGGTCAACGCCGCGGCGGAACGCCCGGTTCGCGCCGCTGCGCGGGGCCTCGCATTTTCGCGAGCCGGTATGCGTAAAACCGGCGCCGGAGCGGGGATTCCGCCATTGACTCCCGGGGGTCCCGTGGTCATTGTGGCGCCGCTCTCGGGAGGGCCCGATTTGAGCCTTGATGAGGCGCCCTGCCTCGGTGCGGAAAGCCGCTAGCGCCTGCCCGCCCAGCGCCCCATCCGGGCATTAGAGTGACACATGACGCCAACTGAAAAATCCGCCATCGCCGAGAAGGCAAAACCCGCATCCGGCGCCTCGCATGACGCCATGGCAAATGCGATCCGCGCGCTCTCGATGGACGCGGTTCAAAAGGCCAATTCGGGCCATCCCGGCATGCCGATGGGCGCGGCCGATATCGCGACCGTCCTCTTCACCCGCTTCCTGAAGATCGACCCCCGCGAGCCGCAATGGCCG
>JAHBYL010000108.1 GCA_019635955.1 Parvibaculum sp. | reverse complement strand
GTCGTGGAGGGACGCGAGCAGCATCGTTTGACCGTCGCGCGGAGAAAGGGAAAGCGCGAGACGAAGCGTGGCGCGCCGAACGGAGAGCTCGCCCTTCGAAAGCGCGGTCGCAAGGAGTGGACGGACTTCTACTTCCAGAAGGAGCGCGTCGACACGGCGAATCAGACGGGCGAGGTCTGCTTCTCGTCGCTGCGTTGCTCGTAGACGATCGAGCAATCCGAGCGACCTAAACCAGTGTGGCGCGTACGGACGTGCGATGCGTCTAGAAACGGCGACGAGCGCGGCGGCTTGCACGTCGGCGACCCAGTCGTTCGTGCGAATCAGAAGGTACGGAAGCTCGAACCCGTCCTCGAAGTCTGTCAGGAGCCGCACCGCCCGCTCTCGCACGAAGCCGTCGCGATGAAAGGAGGCAAGGGCGACAACGCCTTTGAACTCTCTCGCCCACGCTGGCGAGCCGAGACGGACATCGTTCCACGCCGGCGCCGGAGGTGCCGTCGACGTAAACCTCCCGAACGTCTGGGTGAGCCAACCGCCTCGGTACCATTGGTCGAACCACGCGAGCTGCAACGGAGAGCACCGCTCGAGAACAGAGGTCGCGGCGCTTGCAGCGTCGGGCCCGAGGCGATGGGCGTCAGGCGGAAGGAATGGAAGGAGCTCGGTTAGTGAGCGCGCGTCGCCCGCGTCAGCGAGGAGAGCGATTCGCGCTCGGTGTTCCTCGTCCCCCGCACCTAGGCTGTTCACGCGGAAAGGGTTCACGAAGCTCACCCGTCAACCGTACGCCTGCGCCGGGGCGAGCACACCTCGGTCCCAGTGCCGTGTGCGTCGGCATGTGCAGAACTTCGCAAGATTTCTTGCGAAGCTCGTGGTGGAGGCGCCGGGAATCGAAGTCTGCCGATGGGCTTCTCGCAACGTGGCGAGGTCGCTCGTCTTTCTCGGTAAGACTTCGAGATCCCGGAGCTTTCGCGTCCTAGGCCAGTCGACCCGAGTCAACAGGAGTCGGCCAGAATCGCCCTGAGACTTGGAGAAACCGTGGAGAAGGAAGGCGTAGACTAGACGCATCGAGATGACGCATCACCCCTGAGGGCTACTGTTCAAGCAGGCTTCGGCGAAAAAGTGTGAGCTGGGGGATTCGTGCCAAATGTCGCAGGTTTAGCCGCTGGTTCAGTGGTTTGTTCAGTGCTAGATCTTCGACCTGAACACGTTCCTGAATCTTCGCAGCGAGGCCGCTAGCCTCTATTTTGGCAGTGTTTTGACCCTGCTCTGGTTCCACGCGTTCAACCGTCCTGACATTCCGTCGATCCTCAAGGCCCTGAGGGTGGGCATGGAACCCCATCCCGATCCGGAGAAAGGATCAGCCCCCAACGAAGAAGAGCTCGGAATCTCGCCGCGGCACGTCTACGCCTACCTGGGTAGGACGCGAGCGAACTTCGGCCGCAACATCGTGACTCTTCCTCTGGCAGCATTGAACGGGACGGTCTCTCCGTTCGACACGGGGGGCATTCTTCGGAAGATTGTTCCCATCCGCGATCGACCTCTCGGGGCCCGCCAGGCGTTTCTGGCCAGCTACTCCTGGCCGACATCGACGCTGAAGTCTCTGCTCGCGAAGTATCCAACCAAGGCGCAGAAGAGTCTCAGCGCGTACGTCGCAGCGAAGAAGCCCGCATCGGAGGGGCCGCATGTACCGTGGCCAGATCGTGGTGCATCTGAGCCCATATGGGCGCAGCACAACGACTGGCGCGCCTGGACTTGGGAGGGACGGTCTCCGCTCCAGCTACCTACAGGACGCTCACTCTCCTGGTGGACATGCGCTCCGACGGACTTCCCCGGAATCGAATCATACGTCGCAGGGCGTCCTCCGTCCGAGCGAGCGTGGTTCGATGGAATCCTAAAGTGGTATGTGCCTGGCGGACTCACGAAACTTCTGAGGACGCTCCGGTCTGAACAGGAAGCGCTGTGAGCAAGCTTATTGGATACGAAGGCGGTCCTGCGGGGGACTACGTCTTGGCTTGGGGCTCAGCTGCGCTGCGAGTTGGAGACGAGTTGCGGAACCCAGGCGCGCAGCTGAGCGTTCCGTGGGACGAGGAAGAGGTCGCGTCACTCGTTGAGGAAGGTGCTCTGTTCCTGGTTCCCAAGTCGTTTGAGATTCCGGACGAGTATAACGACAGTCATGTCATCGTGTTGCAGATTGCAAGAAAGTCCAATTTTGCAAAAGCGCTTCATATTGAGCCTGGAAGAGTGGGGGGTATAATTTCCGCTAGGCACTATGACGCTTGCCATCTGTACGTGTTTGCCGACGAGATGGCCTTTGAGCAAGCTGCCAGGCAGCTCTGTACGCAGATCGCGGAGGCGGTGCTCAAGGGCAAGTTTTCGCCTGAAGAACGTAACGTACTCCTTGAGGCTGGGTTGGTCGCCAGCTCAAAAGATCCTTACATTAACGCTCTTCGCGTATGGTTTTCGCCCAATCGTGCAAATCTAAAGCAACTTGTTTGTAGTCGTCTTGACGAGGAGTCATGCTCGAGGTTCAAGGTTCTGCTTGAACGTCTGGAGACGTTGAGTGAGCGCGGTGCGCGATCGTCCGACGGTAGACTCCAGAGTTTGGACTACGTGATGAAGTACGATGACGGGCTGATCCCGGATTCGGGAGGTATCGATTCGCTAACGCTGCTCAGGTTCGCTGGCGCACTTCGTACTATTGATCGGGACCTTTCAACGTTTGGCGTGCCGTGGGAGTACCCCTTCCTTCACAACGCGAAGGGGCTCCACCTCGAGACATTGCTTCCGAGAAGTGCTGAATTCCACTTTGCCACTGTCGGCGATACTCTTGCGGATCGGTTGGCGCGATTGGTGCAGCTCCAGATGCTTGCTCGTGCCCTGGAGGGGGATGTGGATGTTCTGTCGGATGATCCGAAGGCTCACGATGCGCTGTTTAAAATAGCTAATATCGGCGAAGGTACTCGTCTTCGGCATAAGCCGATTGGTGAGACGGCGGTTCGTCCAGTCGAATCGCCTGATCCTGTGAAGCGTCGGCTGCGTAAGTCTGACCCGTTTCAGGTGCTCGGCTACCAATGCGGCTTGGCCGGAGAGGGGCGGGTACAACTTGCCTTTTTTCCTGCGCGGCTCATCTGGGTCTCGGCTTCCAAAGATGACCATGGAGAGACTCCTCAGGGGCTTCTGTTTCTCGAGACGCAAAAAGACTTCCTCTTCCAGCCAACCATATACACGTTGGTGCGTGAGCTAAATGGGGAAGGTAAAGAGCACTTCTATTTGCGTGCCGCAGCGCCTCTCGTTCAAGGCAGGAAGGCGACTATTACAGCGTTTCCGTCGTCGGTTGTAAGTGGAGCCATCATTTATCGAGACGAGCTGAGTGTTGCTCTCAAAGGTGGCTCGTTGCACATAGACAAGCTTGGTAAAATAGATGCTTCCGCGAACTCTGCAAAGGAAGCCAGGGGTTGGCTGGACCGCTATCTTGCAAAATGCTTTGAATATGAGCTTCAGGATAAGCGAGCCGTTTTTAGGCTGACGCCTCCTAACCCGGTGCCGACGTCTCTAGGTCGGATCCTCGCATCCCTTGATGCGTTGGGCGGCGTGGCGAAGGTCACGGACCTCGTTACGGAGATCAACGATAGATTCCAGTCTGCAGTGCGTGTGAACAATACGCGCCGCGAAGTGTGGCGGCATACCGACCTTCTTGAGTTTGCCGGACCTGACGATAAGAACATCCAGCTTACCGAACGTGGTCGGAATTATCTTCGTGCATACAAGCGGGCTGGCGGTGTCATGAGGGTCGATCCGGATGCCTGAATCGCCTGAACGCACTCGTCCCTCACACTCCCGGCGTTGAAACGTGCGCCGGTAGGGACTGACAAGTGTGACATCACGGACTGGGTCGGGCTCTGCCAGTGAACGCTCCCACGGGCCGGCGTGCGCTCGGCCACGGAAGACGCAGCTTCTGCCACGACGGGCCGATACGCCCACATGCACGACGACAAGAAGCCCGAGCCCGTCGACCGTCGACCCGCACGCGCCCACGCTCCCGGCCATCCCCGTCGCGGAAAGGCGTCCCCGATGATGACGCGCCGCTTCCTCGTCCGTCTCCGCGCTCGTCTCGAGGCCTCCTTCCTGCCGCGGACAGACAGACCGCCTCTGGCAGGAGCTGAACCTCGAGCTCATTGACCTGATGGTCACGCAGGCGCGAGCCGAGCGCAGGGCACTGCGGATGGCACCGCGAGCCTTCTCGGGCGCGCACGCACCAACGCCCGGACGAGCGCAAGGCGACCGCGCCGAACCAGGTCTGGTCGTGGGACATCACCTACCTTCGGAGGCCGGTCCGCGGCGTCTTCTACTACCTGTACCTCGTGCTCGATGTCTTCAGCCGCAAGATCATCGCTGCCGAGGTGCACGCCGAGGAGTCGGCGACCATCGCCAGCGAGCTCGTCGAGTGGGCATGCGAGCGCGAGGGGGTAGAGCGCGACAGCCTCGTCCTGCACGCCGACAACGGCGGGCCCATGAAGGGCTCCACGATGCTCGCGACGCTCCAGCGTCTCGGCGTCGTCGCGTCCTTCAGCCGCCCCGCCGTCAGCGACGACAACCCGTTCTCCGAGGCGCTCTTTCGAACGATGAAGTATCGCCCGGGCTACCCGCGAAAGCCCTTCGAGTCGCGCGAGGCAGCTCGTGACTGGGTCGACGACTTCGTCGTCTGGTACAACGGCACGCACCTGCACTCGGGCATCCGCTTCGTCACCCCGAACGACCGGCACGAAGGGCGCGACGTCGCCATCCTTGCCGCCCGCAAGGCTCTCTACGAGGCCTCGCGTCGGCGCACCCCTCGTCGCTGGACGGGACCGACGCGCAACTGGTCACCCATCACCGCCGTGCGCCTGAACCCCGAGCGCCGCGATGGGTGCGTAGTGCACTGAACATTCCATCGGACAACT
>JAHBYL010000107.1 GCA_019635955.1 Parvibaculum sp. | reverse complement strand
GCCTGCTGGAACTCGATGGCCGCCGCCAGCGCCTCGACCGCGCTGGCGAACTCGACCAGTGCGCCGTCGCCGGTCAGCTTGACCACGCGACCCTTGTGCCGCGCCAGCGCCGGCTCGAAGTGTTCTTTGCGCAGCGCCCGCAGGCGCGCGACCGTGCCGCTCTCGTCGCGACCCATCAGCCGCGAGTAGCTAACGACATCGGCGGACACGATGGCCGCCAGCCTGCGTTGCTCGCGCACCACGCCCGCTCCCCCCCGCTCCGGCTTGCCCGCAAGTCTAGGGGCACCATGACCCGCGGACAACCGTCCGGGGGCCAGCGCTCCACGCCCGCGCTCGGCCGGGCGTCAGCCGCATGGCGCATCACCAGGCATATGCTTTACGCTCGCCAAATGGACGGGGGAACCACACGCAAGCTGGAGGCGATCATGTCGGCCGACGTCGCCGGCTACAGCCGGCTGATGGGCGCCGACGAGGATGGCACCCTGGCCGCCCTGAAGGCGCACCGCAATGCCGTCGATCCGGTGATCTTCAGTCACGGCGGGCGCGTCGTGAAGACCACCGGCGATGGCCTGCTGCTGGAGTTTCCGACCGTGGTGGCGGCGGTCAGGACGGCGCTGCAGGCGCAGCAGATCATGGCCGAGCGTGATGCGCTGCTGCCGGCCGAGCGGCGGATGCAGTTCCGCATCGGCATCCATGTCGGCGAGGTGATCGTCGACGGCGAGGACCTGTTCGGCGACACGGTGAACGTGGCGGCACGGCTGCAGGGACTGGCCGAGCCGGGCGGCATCACGCTGTCGGGTGCGGCGCGTGACGCCGCCTATCGCCAGGTCGAGGCGCCGATGGTGGATCTCGGGCCGCAGGCGCTGAAGAACATCGCCGAGCCGGTGCGGGCGTGGCGCGTCGAGATGGCGGCAACCGAGCAGGCGGGACAGCAGGCGGCGGCGGCACGGCCCGAGGCGGAGCGCTCGGCGATCGCCGTGCTGCCATTCGACAACATGTCCAACGACCCCGAGCAGGACTACTTCGTCGACGGCATCACCGAGGACCTGATCACCACCCTGTCGCTGTTCAAGGAGCTGAAGGTGATCGCGCGCAACTCGACCTTCGCCTACAAGGGCAAGGCCAGAGACGTGCGGCTGATCGCGGCCGAACTGGACGCGCGCTACGTGATCGAGGGCAGTGCGCGCAAGGCGGGAAACCGGGTGCGGATCACGGCGCAGCTGATCGACGCGCAGAGTGGCCAGCACCTGTGGGCCGAGCGCTACGACCGCGAGCTGACCGACATCTTCGCCGTCCAGGACGAGATAACCGCCAACATCGCCAGCCGCGCCGTCCCGGCATTGCGGACGCAGCAGATGGAATCAGCGCGGCGGCGCGGCTCAGGCGATCTCGACGTCTGGGACATGTACTGGCGCGTGCTTTATCACTTCAACCGACTGGGCAAGGATGATGTCGCCAAAGGGCTAGACCTGTGTCGGCGAATTCTGGCGCGGGACGAGAACTTCGCGCCCGCCTACTACAGTTCGGCTGCCTTGACATTCATTGGCAGCCAACAGGGATACCTGAAGCTCTCCCGGGAGATCTGGCAGGAGGGAATGCGCAATGTCGAAAAGGGCGTGGCTTTGGCAAACGACGATTTCGCGGCACATGCGTGGCTAGCCTCCCTCTATAGCTATGCCGGCCGGCACGAAGCCGCACTGGATCATGGCCACCAGGCTGTCTCGCTCAATGGCCACGCATACTGGTCGTACCTCGGGCTTGGAATGGCGCAACTGTCGAACGGCGATCATGATGAGGCGGCGGCGAATCTGGAGATTGCCTGGCGACTTGGCATCAATGACCCTGGCAGATACCACTGCGCGGGATGCCTCGCTTTCGTCTACTACCAGAAGAAGGAATATGACGCGTCGTTGTCATGGGCCGATCAGTGTCTGCAGCTCTGGCCCGAAAGCGTGCAAGCGAACAATTGCCGCGCTGCGGCGCTGGCACAGCTGGGCCGCCTCGGGGAGGCGGGCACAGCGCTGAGGCCATTCCTCGAGCGCTTCCCCGGCATCACCGCCAGCCGCTACCTCCGCAACTTCAACTGGCGCCGCAAGGAAGACCTCGAACACTACCGCGAAGCTCTGATCAAAGCCGGCGTGCCGGCGTGACACGCGACCAGACGAGAGGGTCAGCGACCAGCATGCACGGAGATGCGTCCCGACGTGCCGGAACGACAGGACGCTCGACGGCCTCAACGGGCGTCGCGCGTTGGCTCCCGCTTCAACCTCATCACTTCTCGTGCCTCATGCCTTTGGGTAATGGCGGCAGTCCTGCGCATTCAAGCAACGGTCTCAATGGCGAGCATGTTCGAGTCCATAGCCTGCCGTCTCCTAGGCCTTTCTGTATACATATGTGAAGTATGGGCACATGCCGAAGAAGGATCTATTCGCCACCGCCGTCTTGAGAGCAGCAAGCCATGCTTCCCCAGTTTCCCGATGCAGGCCTCCCTGCGCTATCACCACGTTGCAGACCGCCTGCGCCAAGCCCATGAAGAACTCGCTCTCGCCAGCCTCAGCGAGGAGGGTCGGGACAAAGTGTTCCCGCCTTAGATCCAGTGCAACAGCGAGACTTGGAACCTTTCGCATGACCCTCGGCTGTGCGCACGCGGTCTGTTGCACTGCGCTCATGACAGTTGAATCCAAGTCCTCATCCCCGGATGCGATCACCAGCCCTTCATAATCGGCATCAAAGACCGCAATGATTCCGCCATTCGTGGTCGCGGAAACGGCGGTTCTCAACACGCCGTCTGGATCAGGAACATGACTTAGGATGGTATGTAGAATTACCGCATCATACTGCTCTTCTCCGATACCTTGCCCGGTCATGGCATTTGCGACCTTGAATTCCATTCGGTCAGCTACGCCCTCTTCAGATGCCTTCTTCTCCGCGTACTTGATCAAGGATCGGCTTAGATCGGATACGACGTAACACCCCGAAAAGCCCTCCCGCTTGGCGTAGGCGCGACCGATCACACCCGTCCCCGCTCCCAATTCCAGGATACGTGCGTTCGGCCGCAAGTTCATGAGGCCAAAATAATCGTCACGCATCTTGGCAAACCCAGGCATCTGCGACCGCGTGTCCAACCGATCTGCAAGCATCTGGATATTTTCGGTGGGCAGGCCATCGATGTTCGAGAAGATATCGTTTGCCACTTCACCCTCCCCGGTTCGGTCCACAAGCTGGTAACGCCGGGAGTCCATTGATCTCGGCTTGGCTGGCGCAACCGCGCCGCGCTGTCGACGCGTCGGCCGAGATGATGGTTGCCAGCCTGCATTGCTCGCGCGCCAAGCTTGTTCCCCCCGAGTTTCACTATCAAGTCTAGGGTCTGAAGGGCATCGCCAGCCCCGTGAACGCCGGCAAGCCATTGGACTGTCATTCTGGCAGGCCCGCGAGTCGCAAGCCGCGATACAGGGATTCCGTTACACCCGGGCGCTTGAACGGATTGTTCATGTCGAACTCGTGGTGTCGCCGCACCTCCCCAATGGTGTAGCTGGGCGTCAGATTCAGGATGCGTTGGACAACCTGCCGCGCCTCGTCCACACGCCCAACCAGCGCAAGACTTGCGGCGCGATATCGCAGCACCGCCGCTGCGTTGGGCAGCTCACCGAGAATGCGTGCCGTCCAATCAATCACCTTCTCATGCATCCCGGCGCCGAAATAGGCGATCACGCAAGCTACGTTTCCGGACCATCCGGCATCCACGGGATTGAAGCGATCGGCCCGTTCCTGATACTCGACGGCCTTGTCGACCTCGCCCATGAAACCGTACATGTTGGCCCCGGAGCGGAATGCTTCGGCATTGTTGGGGTTCAGGGTGATGGCCTTTTCAACCAGGGCCGCGCCGGATTCGATATCCCCGCCCGGAAAGGCCAGCATACCGCCAGCGATGGCGACCACGTCCGAATCAAGCGGATCCAGAGCGAGCGCCTTTTGTGCGATCTGGGAAATGTCACTGACCATCGGATGGTCGCGATGTCCGAACCCTTGCGCGATGTAGTACCAGCAGCAAACGGTCAGGCAGGCGAGCGCACGGGCATAGGTTGGATCCAGCTCAACCGCCCGCCGGACCAGTCCCAAAGCCTCTTCGAGCGCGGCACGGCTACGTACCCGCATCAAAGCCTGGGCGCGCAACACGAGGTCATACGCGTTGAGATTGCCGGCAGCCTTGCCGCGTACGCGTTCCATCTCCGCCATTTCCACGCGCGGCGCGATGACGCCAACCACGCTCGTCGTCACGCGGTCTTGCAGGTCGAAAACATTCTCGACCGCGCCGTCGAAGCGATCCGCCCAAAGGTGGCTACCGCCCACCGCGTCGATCAGCTGGCCGGTGATGCGGATACGGTTTCCGGACTTGCGCACGCTGCCTTCGAGCACGTAACGCACGCCCAGCTCGCGGCCCGCCTGCTTGATGTCCACGGCCTTGCCCTTGTAGGTGAAGCTGGAATTGCGCGCGATGACGAACAGGGACTTGAAGCGCGACAGCGCCGTGATGATGTCCTCGACCAGACCGTCGACGAAGTACTCCTGCTCGGGATCGCCGCTCATGTTCTGGAACGGCAGGACCGCGATCGACGGCTTGTCGGGCAGAGCCAGCCTGGGTTCCGGCGGCGTGGCCGATGCCGGCGACGCAGCCGGTGCATCGACGACCACGGGCCAGTCGGCTGCCGCCCAGGTCACGCGCATCGCTCGTATCGGGCGGTCGATGTTCTTGAGACTGAGGTCGCCCAGATCAGCGAACGTCGCCTTCAGCCGGCCCGCGACAGCGTTGTGCACGTCGCCGGACACGACAATGCCACCGGCCGGCGCTTCGCCCTCCAGCCGTGCCGCGATGTTCACGCCATCGCCATACAGGTCCTCGCCGTCGACGATCACGTCGCCCAGGTGCAGCCCGACGCGGAACACCAGCGCATCGTCGGCGGGCTCGCCCGCGTTCGCCCGCGCCATC
>JAHBYL010000106.1 GCA_019635955.1 Parvibaculum sp. | reverse complement strand
CCTCGACGAAGCGGGCATCGTCTATATCGGCGCCGAAGTGAACCCTGGCGACATTCTCGTCGGCAAGATCACGCCGAAGGGCGAAAGCCCGATGACGCCGGAAGAGAAGCTCTTGCGCGCCATCTTCGGCGAAAAAGCGTCCGACGTGCGCGACACGTCGCTGCGTCTGCCGCCGGGCGTCACCGGCACGGTCGTCGAGGTGCGCGTGTTCAACCGCCACGGCATCGACAAAGACGAGCGCGCGATGGCGATCGAGCGCGAAGAAATCGAACGTCTCGCGAAGGACCGCGACGACGAAGTCGGCATTCTCGACCGCAACATCTATGGCCGTCTGTCGGAAATCCTGCTCGGCAAGCAGATCGCTTCGGGTCCGAAGGGCATGGAAGCCGATCAGAAGGTCGGTCAGGGCGATCTCGACAATCTGAGCCGTGGCCAGTGGTGGCAGATTGCGCTCAAGAACGAGAAGGCGCAGGCCGAAGTCGAGGCGCTCAAGAAGCAGTACGACGAAAGCAAGGAACGCCTTGAGGCGCGCTTTGCCGACAAGGTCGACAAGCTGCAGCGCGGCGACGAGCTGCCGCCCGGCGTGATGAAGATGGTCAAGGTCTTCGTGGCTGTGAAGCGCAAGCTGCAGACCGGCGACAAGATGGCCGGCCGTCACGGCAACAAGGGTGTCATCAGCCGCATCGTGCCGATGGAAGACATGCCCTATCTGGACGATGGCCAGCCGGTCGACATCGTGCTCAATCCGCTCGGCGTGCCGAGCCGCATGAATGTCGGTCAGATTCTTGAGACGCATCTGGGCTGGGCCTGTGCGGGCCTTGGCAAGAAGATCGATGTGGCTCTCGAGTCCTATCGCCGCGAAAACAAGCTGAAGGATCTGAAGGATCTCGTTGAGAGCATCTATGGCGACGACGAGACCGTTGCCTCGCTCGACGACGGCCAGCTTGTGGAAATGGCGGGCAACCTGACCAACGGCGTGCCGATCGCAACGCCGGTGTTCGACGGCGCGCGCGAGCCGGAAGTGGTGGAGATGCTGGAACTTGCCGGGCTCGACCGCTCCGGCCAGGTAACGCTCCATGATGGCCGGACGGGCGAGGCTTTCGACCGCAAGGTCACCGTCGGCTACATCTACATGCTGAAGCTGCATCACCTTGTCGACGACAAGATCCATGCACGCTCCATTGGCCCGTACTCGCTCGTTACCCAGCAGCCGCTGGGCGGCAAGGCGCAGTTCGGTGGCCAGCGCTTCGGCGAAATGGAAGTGTGGGCGCTCGAAGCTTACGGCGCCGCCTACACGCTGCAGGAAATGCTGACCGTGAAGTCGGACGACGTGGCCGGCCGCACGAAGGTCTATGAGGCCATCGTTCGCGGCGACGACACGTTCGAAGCCGGTATCCCGGAGAGCTTCAATGTGCTCGTGAAGGAAATGCGGTCGCTTGGCCTGAATGTCGAGCTGATGACGCCTTCGGCGAACTAACAAACATGAGCGGCGCGTCCGTGACCGGATGCGCCGCTGCCTCTCTCTCCCGGGTGGGCGAGGGCAGGCAGAGAAACATCGATATACGGGGTATGCGGACGGAAGGCCCCACCGGCCGCGCAATCAAGACTCCCCGTTGGCTATGAGGCCGAGTTCAGGAGAAGTACATGAACCAAGAGGTCATGAATCTTTTCAATCCGACGGCGCCGACGCAGACCTTCGACCAGATCAAGATTTCGATCGCGAGCCCGGAGCGGATTCTTTCCTGGTCTTATGGCGAGATCAAGAAGCCCGAGACGATCAACTACCGCACGTTCAAGCCTGAGCGCGACGGTCTGTTCTGCGCGCGCATCTTCGGTCCGATCAAGGACTATGAGTGCCTGTGCGGCAAGTACAAGCGGATGAAGTACAAGGGCATCATCTGCGAAAAGTGCGGTGTCGAAGTCACGCTCTCAAAGGTCCGGCGCGAGCGCATGGGCCATATCGAGCTGGCGGCGCCTGTCGCGCATATCTGGTTCCTGAAGTCGCTGCCGTCCCGCATCGGCCTTCTGCTGGATATGACGCTGAAGGATCTCGAGCGCGTTCTCTATTTCGAGAACTACATCGTGCTTGAGCCTGGCCTCACCTCGCTGAAGGAGCGCCAGCTCCTGACGGAGGAGGAGTATCTCGATGCACAGGATCAGTATGGCGAAGACAGCTTCACCGCCGGTATCGGCGCGGAAGCGATCCGCGAACTGCTGATCGCGCTCGATCTCGAAAAGATCGCGGCCGACCTCCGCGTGGAGATCGCCGAGTCCACTTCGGAGCTCAAGCCGAAGAAGCTCGCGAAGCGCCTCAAGCTCATCGAAGCCTTCATCGAATCCGGCAACAAGCCGGAATGGATGATCATGACGGTCGTGCCGGTCATTCCGCCGGAACTGCGCCCGCTCGTGCCGCTTGATGGCGGCCGGTTCGCGACATCGGACCTGAACGACCTCTACCGCCGCGTGATCAACCGCAACAATCGTCTGAAGCGGCTGATGGAATTGCGCGCGCCGGACATCATCATCCGCAACGAAAAGCGCATGCTGCAGGAATCCGTCGATGCGCTGTTCGACAACGGCCGCCGCGGCCGCGTCATCACGGGTGCCAACAAGCGCCCGCTGAAGTCGCTCGCCGATATGCTGAAGGGCAAGCAGGGCCGCTTCCGTCAGAACCTGCTCGGCAAGCGCGTCGACTATTCGGGCCGCTCGGTGATCGTGGTGGGTCCGGAGCTGAAGCTCCACCAGTGCGGCCTCCCGAAGAAGATGGCGCTCGAACTCTTCAAGCCGTTCATCTATTCGCGCCTCGAGGCGAAGGGCCTCAGCGCGACGGTGAAGCAAGCGAAGAAGCTCGTCGAGAAGGAGCGTCCGGAAGTCTGGGAAATCCTGGAACAGGTGATCCGCGAACATCCGGTGCTTCTGAACCGCGCGCCGACGCTGCACCGTCTCGGCATTCAGGCTTTCGAGCCCGTGCTGATCGAAGGCAAGGCAATCCAGCTTCACCCGCTGGTCTGCGCGGCTTTCAATGCCGACTTCGACGGTGACCAGATGGCCGTTCACGTGCCGCTGTCGCTCGAGGCGCAGCTCGAAGCCCGCGTGCTTATGATGTCCACGAACAACATCCTGCACCCGGCCAACGGCTCGCCGATCATCGTGCCGTCGCAGGACATCGTTCTCGGTCTCTACTATGTGACCATCCAGAAGGACAATGAGCCGGGCGAGGGCATGGTCTTCTCGAGCATTGCCGAGATCGAGCATGCGCTGGCCGCCAAGGCCGTGACGCTTCATGCGAAGGTCAAGGCGCGCTACACGACGAAGGACGCGGACGGCAATTCCATCACCCAGGTGGTGGACACGACGCCGGGCCGCATGCTTGTGGGCGAGCTTCTGCCGAAGCATCCGAACGTCTCGTTCGACCTCGTGAACCGTCTGCTCACGAAGCGCGATATCTCGAAGATGATCGACGTGGTCTATCGCCACTGCGGCCAGAAGGAGACGGTGATCTTCTGCGACCAGATCATGGCGCTCGGCTTCCGTCAGGCGTTCCGTGCGGGCATTTCGTTCGGCAAGGACGACATGGTCATTCCGGAAGAGAAGGCCAAGCTCGTCGAGGAGACACAGGCGCTCGCGACCGAATACGAACAGCAGTATATCGACGGCCTCATCACGCAGGGCGAGAAGTACAACAAGGTGGTCGACGCCTGGGCGAAGTGCACCGACCGTGTCGCCGATGTGATGATGCAGAAGATTTCCGCCGTTCAGGTCGATGCGGAAACGAAGCGCGAGAAGGCGATCAACTCGATCTACATGATGTCTCATTCGGGTGCGCGCGGTTCGCCCGCCCAGATGAAGCAGCTTGCGGGTATGCGCGGTCTGATGGCGAAGCCGTCCGGCGAAATCATCGAAACGCCGATCATCTCGAACTTCAAGGAAGGCCTCACCGTTCTCGAGTACTTCAACTCGACGCACGGCGCGCGCAAGGGGCTTGCGGATACGGCGCTCAAGACGGCGAACTCGGGTTATCTCACCCGCCGTCTCGTCGACGTGGCGCAGGATTCGATCATCACCGAAGAGGATTGCGGCACGGAAGGCGGCATCACGGTCCAGGCCGTGATCGAGGCCGGCGACGTGATCGTGTCTCTCGGCACCCGTGTGCTCGGCCGCACAACGGCCGAAGACGTGATGAACCCGGCGACGGGCGAGGTCCTCATCGCGAAGAACCACCTGATCGATGAAGCCGATGTCGATATGATCGAAGAGGCCAATGTCCAGTCGATCCGTATCCGCTCCGTGCTGACCTGCGAAGCGGCGAACGGTGTTTGCGGCGCCTGTTATGGCCGCGACCTCGCGCGCGGTACGCCCGTCAACATGGGCGAAGCCGTGGGTGTCATCGCCGCCCAGTCGATCGGCGAGCCGGGCACCCAGCTCACCATGCGTACGTTCCACATTGGTGGCACGGCGCAGGTCGTGGACAGCTCGTTCATCGAGTCGAACCATGCCGGCACGGTGAAGATCGTGAACCGCAATGTGGTGAAGGACTCGAACGGTCAGCTCGTCGTGATGGGCCGCAACGTGCAGGTGGTCGTCGTCGACGAGCATGGCAACGAGCGCGCCTCGCACAAGCTCACCTATGGCTCGCGCCTCAAGGTGGACGAGGGCGGCGCGATCGCTCGCGGCCAGCGCATTGCCGAGTGGGACCCGTACACCATGCCGATCCTCACGGAAATGAACGGCACGGCGGAGTTCGAGGATCTCGTGGACGGGGTGTCGATCCGCGAAGTGGCGGACGAGGCGACCGGCATTTCGAGCCGCGTCGTGGTGGACTGGCGTGCGTCTCCGCGCGGCAGCGAGCTGCGCCCGGCCGTGGTCGTGAAGGACAAGAACGGCAAGCTTCTGAAGCTGTCGAACGGCAACGACGCCCGTTATCTGCTCTCGGTCGATGCCATTCTGTCGGTCGAGAACGGCGCCGATGTTCACGCCGGCGACGTGCTGGCGCGTATCCCGACC
>JAHBYL010000105.1 GCA_019635955.1 Parvibaculum sp. | reverse complement strand
TGACCGCATGCCCGTGCTGGTGGGCTGCGGCCAGCTCGTCCAGAAGGAAAAGGATGTCGAGAAGGCGAAGTCGCCTATGCATCTGATGGCGGATGCCGCCGAAGCCGCCGCCGCCGATACCGGCCTCGGCAAGAAGCTCTGGGACGTGGTCGATAATGTGACGACGGTCCGCTTCATCACCGACAGCCCGGACTCGGCGAAGCTTCCCTTCGGCCGTTACCCGAATGCTGCGAAGACGCTCGCGAACATGCTCGGCGCTAACCCGTCCAAAACCTGCTACGGCCCGACCGGCGGCAACACGCCCCAGCTTCTCGTGAACCATACGGCGGAACTCATTTCCCGCGGCGAAACCGAAGTCGCGCTCGTCGCGGGCTCCGAGTGTTTCGGCACCATGATGCGCGCGCTGGGGCAGGGCAAGGTGCTCCCCTGGCATGACGAGAACCCCGGCGGCGAACGCATCGATATCGGTGTCGAGAAGCTCGGCGTCACCGAAGTGGAAAAGCGCCACAAGCTGCAATTCCCTGTGAACATCTATCCGATGTTCGAGAACGCGATTCGCGGCAAGGCCGGCCGCAGCGTGAAGGACCACCAGCTTGCCATCGGCCGGCTCATGGCGCCCTTCACCGAGGTGGCCGCGAAGCACCCGCAGGCCTGGTTCCCCGTTGCCCGCACGGCGGAAGAAATCGCCACGCCGACCGACGACAACCGTTATGTCGGCTTTCCGTACACGAAGTATATGAACGCCATCATGCAGGTCGATCAGGCCGCCGCCGTGGTGATGATGTCGGTGAAGAAGGCGCGCGAGCTGGGCGTCCCGCAGTCCAAATGGGTCTTCCTGCATGGCTGCGCCGATGCAAACGACCTCTGGTATCCGACCGAGCGCGTGAACTATCACTCATCGCCCGCCATCCGCATGATGGGCAAGAAGGCCTTTGCGATGTCGGGCTGGTCCATCGATCAGATCGACTATTTCGATCTCTATTCCTGCTTCCCCTCTGCCGTGCAGATCGGCCGCAACGAGCTTGGGCTGTCCGAGGACGACCCGCGCGCCCTCACCGTCACGGGCGGCCTGCCTTACTTCGGCGGCGCGGGGAACAACTACGTCATGCACTCCATCGCCACGATGGTGGACAAGCTCCGCGCCAAGCCCGGCACCAAGGGCCTCGTCACCTCGAATGGCTGGTACGTGACGAAGCACGGCCTCGGCCTTTATTCGACCACGCCGCGCGAAGGCAAATGGGAGCGGGAGAACCCGGCCACCTATCAGGCTGAGATCGACGCTGAGAAGCATCCGAGGGTCGAGGAAAAGCCGAACGGCAAGGCGAAGATCGAGACCTATACCGTGGTCCATGGCCGCGGCGGCCCGGAATTCGCGATCCTTTTCGGCCGCCTCGCCGAAAACGATGCCCGCTTCGTCGCCCATACGCCGAACGACCCGGCGACCCTCCAGGACATGCTGACCCGCGACCAGCTCGGGCGGACCGGAACGGTCGCGGCGGCGGCAGATGGAAGCGTTAACATTTTCACGCCAGACTGAGAGGGAACCGCTAGGAACTCAGGGCGTTGTGACATTCGCGCACTGCCCCTGTGACCTTTCGGCATGATATGGTCAGTGCGGTTCCCCGCTTCGGGATTCGGGCGCAATCCGGGATGCGTTTCATCCGGTCGAGGCGGCGGGCATCGTTGAGGCTTCCATTTCAACAGGGGGAATCCTGTGTCGATTGAAATCTTCGGGCGCCGGCTTTCGGCCGCCATTCTCGCTCTGTGTCTTGGCGTCACCGCCTTTTCCGCCCCGGCATCGGCCATCGTCGATGAGGTGCGCGTCGGCGTCTTCGCGCATGATCCCTTCGCCCGTAATGGCGAATCGAGCCATGCCGATATCAATGCCGAGATCGTTTTCGAGTCTCCCTCTTTCATGTCCTGGGCCTTCAATCCGCGTCCGCGGCTCGGAGGCACGCTGAGCGGCGATGGCGGCACCAGCCTCGTCTATCTCGATCTGCTGGGCTGGACGTTCGACCTCGGCGGCAACTTCTTCATCGACGCCGCTGTGGGCGGCGCTGTGCATGACGGCGAACTGAAGGGTAATGCGCCGAACACGCGTTATTTCGGCTGCCGTGCAAACTTCCACCAGAGCGCTTCGATCGGCTACCGTTTCACGCCGCAGCTCTCGCTCATGGCGAGCGTTGAGCATATGTCGAACGCCTCGCTCTGCGACCAGAATGACGGCCTCACCAATGCGGGCGTGCGCCTCGGCTACTCTTTCTGAGCAGACCGCTCTCTCGTCAAAATCAAAAACGCCGCCGGGATGTTTCCGGCGGCGTTTTGCTTACCAGAGCCAGGTCTCGGGATCGGCCACCGGCTTGCCGTCCAGCGCCAGCATGAAGCCCTTGATCGCGCGGACGAGGAACCAGACGAGCGTCGCGATGGCGAGCAGGATGCCGATGCCGATCACGGACGTCACCGCGCTGATCAGAGCGTAGAGAAGCCCGATCCAGAACGTGCGGATCTGGAAGGTGTAGTGACTGGTGGCAACCGCAGGCGCGCCGTTCCGCTTCAGATAGGCGACAATCACGCCGGCAATGGCCGTGACGCCGACAACAATGCTGATGAAATAGAGAATATAAACGAGCTTCGGGGCGTCGAGTTCGCCCGAGGCGGGCTGAGTGGCGGGCGGCTGTGTCTGGGACATGGTGGCCTCCTTCGCGATGAGTCGTTCCCTCAGGAAAGGCTAGCGGCAACCGCGCACCTGCGCCACGAACAGCTTGAATTTTCTACGTACAGGGTATATGTACGTGATGGGGCAACCGGACAATGCGCATGGACAAGATCAGCTATACCGAGCTTCGTGCCCGTCTCGCTCACTATCTCGACGAGGCAACAGAGAACCTTGAGCCGATCCGTGTGACGCGGAAGGGGCGGCCAGAGGTCGTTGTGGTCGATGCCGCGGAGTATGACGGGATGAAAGAGACGCTGCATCTGCTGCGCTCGCCCGCCAATGCGCGTCATCTGGCAAAAGCGCTCAAGGAAGCGGAAGAGGGCGAATTTATCACGCCCGCGGAGTTCCGCAACTGATGAGGTTGCTGTTCACGAAATCCGCCGCCCGCGATTTCGAACACTGGAAGCGGAAAGACCTCCGCGTTTATCGCCGTATCCTGAAATTGATAGATGCGATCGAGAGTGATCCCTTCTCCGGTGTGGGAAAGCCCGAGCCGTTGAAAGGCGATCTCTCCGGCTGGTGGTCGCGCCGGATCAGCGGCGAACACCGTCTCGTCTACCGCGTTACCGGCGCCAAGGGCGATCGGGCGGTGGAAATACTGTCTTGCCGCTACCACTATTAGCCTTTACCTCCCTGCGATAACGAAATCGGCGCCGGGGAGGAATTTGCCGCCATGCCCACCATCTACATGATCCGCCACGGCGAAGCTGCCGCCGGTTGGGACGCCGACATGGACCCCGGCCTGTCCGAAAAGGGCCGCGCCCAGTCGGAAGCCGTCGCCCGCGAGATCGAGCAAAGGGTGGGGCGGAAGCTGCCGATCCTCTCCTCGCCGCTGCGCCGATGCCGTGAAACGGCGATGCCTCTCTCGAGCCTGTGGGATTGCGAGCCCGTCATCGAAACGCGGGTCGCGGAAGTACCCTCCGCCGTCGAGGATCTCGAGGCGCGCGGCGTCTGGCTCCGCCGCCTCATGGCGGGCACATGGGCGGAGGCGAACCTGCCCGAGAACAACGGCAATGGCGCGCTCGACCTCATCGCCTGGCGCAATGCCGTCGGCGATGCGCTGACCGGCCTTCGCGAGGACACGGTGATCTTCTCCCATTTCATCGCGATCAACGTCGCGGCGGGCCTCGCGACGGGCGACGACCGCCTCGTCACCTTCCGCCCCGACAATTGCTCCGTCACCGTTTTCGAGACCTCGGGCAAGACGATCCGGCTCGTCGAACAGGGCAGGGAAGCCGACACGAAGGTGAATTGAGCGCCCGCCGCCAAATCACCAATTCCCCGCCGCATTTGCGGGTCTATAGTGCGGCCATGAAAGCGCCCCCTGATTCCCTCGAAATCCTCTCCGTCGCCGAGATGACGCGCGCCGATGCCATGACCATTGCACGTGGCAAGGCGGGTATCACGCTTATGGAGAACGCGGGCGAAGCGGTCGCGAAGGAGGTCGCCGCCCGCTTCCCGCAGGGCCTTGTCTCGGTCCTTTGCGGACCGGGCAATAATGGCGGCGACGGTTTTGTCGTCGCGCGCCTGCTGGCGGAGCAGGGCTGGCCCGTCACGCTCTTTCTTCTCGGCGAGCGCGAAGCGCTGAAGGGCGACGCTGCCATTGCAGCAGACCGTTGGCCGGGCGCGATCCACCCTTTGACGGCGGAGGCAGGCCGTGGCGCCTCGCTCGTCATCGACGCGATCTTCGGCGCGGGTCTCGCGCGGGATGTCGAGGGCGCCGCGGCCCAGGCGATCGCAAAGATCAACGAGGCGCGCATCCCGGTCGTCGCGGTCGATGTGCCGAGCGGTATCGATGGCGATACAGGCGCCGTGCGAGGCGTGGCCTTCGCCGCCTCGCTCACCGTCACGTTCTTCCGGGCGAAGCCCGGCCAGCTGCTCCTGCCCGGCCGTCTTTATTGCGGCGAAGTGAAAATCGCCGATATCGGCATCGAGCGCGCGGTGCTGGACGATATCGCGCCCCAGACCTTCATCAACGAGCCGCCGCTCTGGGCCCGCGCTTTCCCGCGCCCGCGCGCCGATGCGCATAAATATTCGAAGGGCCATGCGGTCGTCGTCTCGGGCGGCGCCTCGCATACAGGGGCAGCTCGCCTTGCAGCGCGCGGTGCGCTCCGCGCGGGCGCGGGCCTTGTCACCATGGCATCGCCCCCCTCGGCATTGCTCATCAATGCCTCGCATCTCACCTCCGTCATGCTGCAGGTCTTCGACGGCGCGGACGATCTCACCGCCATTCTCGAGGACAAGCGCAAGAACGCCCTGCTCATCGGTCCCGGCGCGGGCATCGGTCCTGCTACGCGCGAGAATGTGCTCGCCGCGCTTCTCTCCGGCGCCGCCATGGTGCTCGACGCAGACGCGCTCACCTCCTTCGCCGAAATCCCGCGCGACCTCTTCGTCGCCATCAAGGGCTATTTCGCCGGCCCCGTCGTGATGACGCCGCATGAGGGCGAGTTCGCGCGTCTCTTCCCCAAAATAGCGGAGCAGGGCGGCTCGAAGCTCGACCGCGCCCGGCAGGCCGCCGCCGAGGCCATGGCCACCATCATCCTCAAGGGCGCCGACACGGTGGTTGCCTCGCCCGATGGCCGCGCCGCCATCGCCCGCAATGCCGGGCCGGAACTCGCCACCGCCGGTTCCGGCGATGTGCTGGCCGGTATCGTGCTGGCTCACCTCGCGCAGGGGATGCCGCCCTTCGAGGCCGCCGCCGCCGCCGTCTGGCTCCATGGCGAGGCAGGGCACTATTTCGGCCCGGGTCTCATTTCCGAGGACCTGCCCGAAATGCTCCCGGCCGTGCTCCGCGACCTCCTTCCCCGGCTTTGAACCTCCGGCCGGCAAGGCGCGGCTTTTGCTGGCATTCCCCTGATGCCCTTGATATAGAGAGCGCCAAATTGGGGACCGGCTGGCCTTCAGGGCCT
>JAHBYL010000104.1 GCA_019635955.1 Parvibaculum sp. | reverse complement strand
GCAATGGCGCGCGCCAGCGCGTCCGTCAGCGCCAGCGGCTCGCGGCGCAGGTCCAGCACGACGAAGTCGTTGCCGAGGCCGTTCATCTTCCGGAAATGGTGTGCCGAGCGGGTCATGATGGGCTCTATATGGCCCTTTTTGGCCGCTTGTGCCAGTAGTGGGGGAGGGACAGGAAAGAAGAAGGGGGAAGCCATGCTCTGGGTGCTCGCCGGTATCGCGGTTCTGGCGCTGGCGGCCTTTGCCGCCTGGTTCCGCATGAGCCGTTATTTCGAGGACAAGGCGGCGCGGCATGTGCCCTCGATTGCGGGGCTGTTCGGGGCGCGGCGGCTTCTTGCGGTTTTCGCCCATCCCGACGACGAGCAGCTCATCAACGGGCTTCTCACCTCGGCCAAGGCGGAGGGGGCTTATCTCGCCATGGTCACGGCAACGAAGGGCGATGCGGGCACGCAAAGTCCCGTGGTCTGCCGCCAGAGCGAGCTCGGGACGATCCGCCATGCCGAAGTGCTGAAAAACGGCTTTGCGCTTGGCATAGACGAGCAGGAAGTCTGGGATTATCCGGACGGCAAGGTGCCGGACCAGCCTTTGGAGGAGCTTGTCTCCCGGGTCGAGGCGGCGCTCGCGCGTTACCGGCCCGATCTCGTGGTCGCCTTCTGGCCCGCAAGCGGCGCCACCGGCCACAAGGACCATATGCGGATGGGTCTCGTGGCCGAGGAGGCCATCGCCCGGCTCCGCGCGGGTAATGGGGATTATCGCGGACCCCGCTCCATCGCCTATCCGCTCATTCCCCGGAACTCGCTCACCGGGCTTGGCGGGCGGACGGGGCGCTTCGTCGCCGAGAACCAGCCGCTTCCTACCCATTCCACGCCCGGCAATGTGTCCTCCAAGGTCAAAGGCTGGAAAATCCATGCCGCGCAGGCCGATTATGTCGCCCGCGCCTACAAGATGCCGACGCGGCTTCTCTATCTCATCTGGCGCAAGGAATTCTATGCCGTGCGCGATCTGGAGACCGGACAATGGACAGGCTGATCCCGCTCGCGGCGGATGTCGCGGAACTTCTGAAAAAGCGGGGCGAGACCGTCGCGCTGTCGGAAAGCTCCATGGGCGGGCTCGTCTCGGCGGCGCTGGTGGCGCAGCCCGGCGCCTCCGCCTTCTATCTCGGCTCGACCGTCATCTATACGCGGGGTGCGGCGAAGGCGCTATACGCGCTTCAGGGCCCGCCCGCGCCGGATGTGAAGCCGCTCACCGAACCCTATGTGGCGGCGATGGCGGATGTGGTCAGGCAGAAGCTCGGCTCCACATGGGCGCTTGCGGAGATGGGCGCCTCCGGTCCCTCGGGTTCGCCTTACGGGCCTCCGCCCGGCACGGCGGTCATCGGCATTGCGGGGCCGATTCCTGCTTCCATCACGGTCAGCACGGGCTCGGCCGACCGCGCCGCCAACATGTATGAATTCGGCGAAGCGGCGCTGCGGCTCCTAAAGGACGTGCTTACCAGAGGCGCTTGACGCCATAGGCGTCGAACTGCATGTCGTTCGAGACGAGCGTCAGATCATCGGCCAGCGCCTGCGCGATCAGCATCCGGTCGAACGGGTCCTTGTGATGCCCGTCCAGCGCACCTGCCGCCTGACCGTGGGCGATGCCGATCGGCAGTTCGATGAAGCCCTGTTCTTCGATGGCGGTCGGCACATCGGCGATGAACCCTGCCACGACCGGAAGCTTGCCGATCTTGTACTTGATCGTCATTTCCCATGCGGTCGCCGCACTCAGAAAGACCGAGTTTTCCTCATCGGCGATCGCTTTGCGCGTCGAGGGAGGCAAAGCGGCATCGTTCGTCATCCACCAGATGAAGGTGTGGGTGTCGAGCAGAAGCCGCACTTACTTCATGCCCCAGAGTTCCAGTTCCTCGTCGGACAGGGGCTCGAAAAATTCCGGGCCTATGCTCATCTTGCCGGCCCACCGTCCCGGCTGGCGCTTCGGCTTCGGGGCCGGTTCTGCGGCGACGAGTTTTGCGATGGGCTTGTTGCCCCGGGCGATCACGATTTCCTCGCCCGCTTCCACGCGGGCAAGGAGCTTGGACAGTTCGGTCTTCGCCTTGTGGATGGTGACGATCTCGCTCATGGACGTTGCCTCGGGGTTAGCTAAGTTAAGTTAGCTAAGTTGCGGCGGGAGTCAAGCTTCGGCGCCTCGATATTGACTTATCCTGCCCCGGCCCCTAGGTTCCGGCCACGTTTTTCGGGACATTGTGACGCCCCGACCCGCCCGAGGCATTGAGCCCGGGTCAACTTCCGCCGGCGATATTCGCTCGCGGAAGCGATTTTGCTTTGTGTTGCAAGGACTTGACCTAGAAGTGTTCGAGAACCTGTCAGGCCGCCTCGGCGATGTTCTTTCCAAGCTCAAGGGCCGTGGCGCCCTTGGGGAGAAGGATGTCGACGAGGCCATGCGCGAGGTCCGCCGGGCGCTCATCGAGGCGGACGTCGCGCTGCCGGTCGCCCGGTCCTTCATCGACAGGGTGAAGGAGCGCGCGGTCGGCCAGGAAGTCCTGAAGTCGGTCACGCCCGGCCAGCAGGTCATCAAGATCGTTCATGACGAACTGGTCGAGATGCTGGGCGGCGCGGAAGCCGATACGTCGATCTCGCTGCGCGCGGCCTCGCCCGTCGTCATCATGATGGTCGGCCTTCAGGGCTCGGGCAAAACCACCTCGACGGCGAAGATTGCGAAGCGCCTCACCGCGCGCGAAAAGCGCCGGGTGATGATGGCCTCCCTCGATACGCGCCGTCCCGCCGCGCAGGAGCAGCTTCGCATTCTCGGCGAGCAGGTCGATGTCGCGACGCTTCCGATCGTCGCCGGCCAGCAGCCGGTGCAGATCGCGAAGCGTGCAGTGGAAGCGGCGCGCCTCGGCGGCTTCGACGTGCTGATGCTCGACACGGCCGGCCGCATCCATATCGACGAGGAGCTGATGGCCGAGGTCGCGCAGGTGCGCGATATCGCAAGCCCTCACGAAACGCTTCTCGTCGCCGACAGTCTGACGGGCCAGGACGCCGTCAATGTCGCCGAGCAGTTCAACCAGCGCATCGGCGTCACCGGCATCGTGCTCACCCGCGCCGATGGCGACGGGCGCGGCGGCGCGGCGCTTTCCATGCGGGCCGTCACCGGCGTGCCGATCAAGCTTCTCGGCACCGGCGAAAAGATGGATGCGCTCGAGGATTTCACCGCGCAGCGCATCGCCGGCCGCATTCTCGGCATGGGCGATATCGTCAGCCTGGTCGAGAGGGCGGCGGAAACGATCGACGCCGAGAAGGCCGAGAAGATGGCCGCGCGGCTCCGCAAGGGGCAGTTCGATCTCGACGATCTCGGCGAGCAGCTGAAGCAGATGAGCCGCATGGGCGGCATGAAGGGTCTGCTCGGCATGCTGCCCGGCGTCGGCAAGGCGCAGATGCAGGCCGCGCAGGCGCATATGGGCGACGGCACGATCAAGCGTCAGGTCGCGATCATTTCGTCCATGACGAAGGAAGAACGCGAGAATCCGAAGGTCCTCAATGCGAGCCGCAAGAAGCGCATCGCGAAGGGCTCGGGCACGGAAGTTCAGGAAATTAACCGCCTGCTCAAGATGCATCGCCAGATGGCGGACATGATGAAGGCGATGGGCCGCCAGAAGGGCGGGCTCATGTCGAAACTCTTTGGCGGCGGCATGCCCGACATGCCGCCCGAGATGGCCGCCGATCCGAAGGCGGTGGAAAAGCTCATGCCGCAGGGCTTGCCGCGTATCGGGCCTGGCGGTTTGCCGGGGCTGCCCGGCTCAGGTTTCGGCGGGATGCCGCCCGGTCTTCCGGGGCTTCCGTCCGGCAAGAAGAAAAAGTGATCGAGACAATTCGTTTACGGATGAATGACATTCCGGCCCGAAAGGCCGGCTCAAGCGAAAGGTAAGACAAGATGGCTCTCAAGATCCGGCTCGCCCGCGGCGGTGCCAAGAAGCGTCCCTTCTACCGCGTTGTGATCGCCGATACGCGTTCGCCCCGCGACGGCCGCTTCATCGAGAAGATCGGCACGTTCAACCCGCTGCTCGGCAAGGACGACGCCGCCCGCGTCGTGCTCGATGTCGAGCGTGCGAAGCATTGGCTCGGCGTCGGCGCGCTGCCGACCGACCGCGTTGCCCGCTTCCTGACGGATGCCGGTGTCTATAACCGCACCGCGCGCAACAACCCGGAAAAGTCGAAGCCGAAGGCGAAGGCGCAGGAGCGTCTCGAAGCTGCCCGCATGGCGGCCGAGGAAGCCGAAGCTGCCGCGAAGGCCGCCGCCGAGGCGCCTGCCGAGGAAGCGCCTGCCGAAGCTCCCGCCGAAGCTCCCGCCGAAGAGGCGCAGGCGTAATCACGCTTGCGCATCGCGGCAATGGCTGACGGCAAGCGCGGAACGATATGTCTGGGTGTCGCCGTGGGCGCGCATGGCGTGCGCGGGCTCGTGAAGGTGAAGTCCTTTACCGAAGAGCCCGGCAGCGTCGCCGCCTATGGTCCGGTCGAGACGAAGGACGGCGCCCGGCGTTTCGCCATCGAGGCGAAGGGCATGGTGAAGGATCTCGTGCTCTGCCGGCTCGAAGGCATCGCCGATCGCGATGCGGCGGATGCGCTCCGGGGCACGGAACTTCATGTGCCGCGCGAGCGCCTGCCGGAGACCGAAGGCGAGGAGGAGGGCTGGTATCATGCCGACCTCGCCGGATGTCAGGCGGTCGGTGCCGATGGCCGGGTCTATGGCCGGGTCGTCGGGGTGCAGAATTTCGGGGCGGGCGACCTTCTCGAAATCGCGCCTGAGGCGGGCGGCGAAACGGTGCTGATGGGCTTCACGGACGAGAATGTCCTCGAAGTCGATATCCACGGGCGCCGGATCGTGATCGACCCGCCGCTCGGCACCTTCGACGATGGCGATGACGACAGCGGCGCGGGAGAGCGCGATGAGTGAAGGCTGGTCCGCGACGGTCCTCACGCTCTTTCCGGAGATGTTTCCGGGGCCCCTGGGCGTGTCGCTTGCGGGCCGTGCGCTGGAGGCGGGTGTCTGGCGGCTCGATACCGTCGATATTCGCGGCTTCGCGACGGACCGGCACCGCTCGGTCGACGATACGCCGGCAGGCGGCGGGCCGGGCATGGTGATGCGGGCCGATGTCGTGGCCGCGGCGGTCGATGCGGTTCACCCGGCGGGTGACGCAAGGCCCTTGATCTATCTGAGCCCGCGCGGGCGGCCCCTCACCCAGCAAAGGGTGCGGGAACTGGCGGCGGGGCCGGGCGCGGTGGTGCTGTGCGGGCGTTTCGAGGGGCTCGACCAGCGGGTCATCGAGGCCCGCAACATGGAGGAAGTGAGCCTCGGGGATTTCGTCCTGTCGGGCGGGGAACCGGCGGCGATCTGCCTTCTCGATGCGGTTATCCGGCTTCTCCCCGGCGTCATGGGCAAGGACGCCTCGGGCGAGGAGGAGAGCTTCGAAAGCGGGCTTCTGGAATACCCGCATTATACGCGGCCCCAGGAGTTCGAAGGGCGCGGAATTCCGCCGGTTCTGACATCCGGCGACCACAAGAAGGTTAAGGAGTGGCGCCGTGCCCGCGCCGAAGAGACGACGAAGGAAAGGCGGCCCGATCTCTGGGAAAAATTTCTCGGGGAAAGGTCCTGAAGACAGTCGCCAATGAGCATTATATGTGTTAGGGAAGCGCGCTTCCGGGCCGGGAAAATCCCGGAAA
>JAHBYL010000103.1 GCA_019635955.1 Parvibaculum sp. | reverse complement strand
CTTCGACACGGTCCAGAAGGGGCGGTAACCGTCAGGCTCCGTCCAGCGCACCGGGTCTTCCGCGCGCAGCTTCGTGAAGAGCTTGTGGAACGCATCGACATGGCCGTAGGTCTTGGGGTCGACAATCGCATTGTCGATGGATTTGTCGCTCATACGGGTCCTCCCGGGCGCTTTGCCCTGTTCCTTTTCTCGGGGTGGCGGTGCAAATTCGGTCAGCCTTCGAGATGGGCCGCTCTGACGTTGCGTAAACCGCCAAGTTGTTGTGCAGCAAGGCTTTCTCGCAACTCTGGGCAGAGTTCCGGCAACTTGCAAGCGCTTGTTTCCGGCTGGACAAGGCCCGCCCCATGTTGAAGATACCGGGCAAATACGCGGTTAAACGGCTTGCAGCACCTGACCGTGTATATACATATTCAGGAAGCGTCATTGCTCCGCCGCCATGCGCGGGCGGGGCGAGCCAACCAAGGAGACATCGACATGGCTGAAGCCTATATCGTCGCCGCCGCCCGCACCGCCGGCGGCCGCAAGGGCGGCAAACTGAAGGATTGGCATCCCGCCGATATGGGCGGCAAGGTCATCCAGGATCTCGTGAAGCGCACCGGCGTCGATCCCGAGCTCATCGAAGACGTGATCGTCGGTTGCGTCGACCAGGCGGGCGAGCAGGGCATGAACATCGCGCGCAACGCGGTGCTCGCGGGCGGCCTGCCGGAAAGCGTTCCGGCGACCTCGGTCGACCGTCAGTGCGGTTCCTCGCAGCAGGCGCTGCACTTCGGTGCGCAGGCCGTCATGTCGGGCGCGATGGATGTCGTCATTGCGGCGGGCATCGAAAGCATGACGCGCGTGCCCATGGGCATGCCGATCGCGCTGCCCTTCAAGAACGGTTTCGGCATCTACAAGAGCCCGAACATGGAAGAGCGCTACCCGAACATCCAGTTCAGCCAGTTCGCGGGCGCCGAAATGATGGCGAAGAAGTACGGCCTCACGAAGGACCAGCTCGACGAATACGGCTACAACAGCCATCAGAAGGCCATCAAGGCGACGAAGGCCGGCCTCTTCGATCAGGAAATCGTGCCGCTCGAAGTCACGCTGGAAGACGGCTCTAAGGAAATCCACAAGGTCGATGAAGGCATCCGCTTCGATGCCTCGCTCGAGGCGATCAAGGGCGTGAAGCTCCTCGCCGAAGGCGGCGCGATCACGGCCGCGACCTCCTCGCAGATCTGCGACGGCGCGTCGGGCGTGCTGATCGTCAATGAAAAGGGCCTGAAGGCGCTCGGCGTCGAGCCGCTCGCCCGCATCCACCACATGACGGTGGTCGGCGGCGATCCGGTCATCATGCTCGAAGCCCCGATCCCCGGCACCGAAAAGGCGCTGAAGAAGGCCGGCATGAAGATCGAGGACATCGATCTTTATGAAGTGAACGAGGCCTTTGCCTCCGTGCCGGTCGCCTGGGCGAAGCATCTCGGCGCCGATCCCGCGCGCCTCAACGTGCATGGCGGTGCCATCGCGCTCGGCCATCCGCTCGGCGCCTCGGGCACCAAGCTCATGGCGACGCTCGTCCATGCGCTCAAGGCCCAGAACAAGCGCTATGGCCTCCAGACCATGTGCGAAGGCGGCGGCCTCGCCAACGTCACGATCATCGAGCGCCTCTGAGGCGCGGATCGTCCGTAGCGAACGTAACGGAAAGGGCGGCGCTTCGGCGCCGCCCTTTTTTCGTCGGCTCCTGTATAATTCCGCCATCAAGGCCAGGGAGCCGAGCCATGCAGGGCGAGAGAGGCGACGACAGGGTGCAACATCGCTGCTTCATTTGCGGGCCGGGGCGCCGGCGGCCGGGCCTCGTGCCGCTCTCCTCGATCCGCGAGCCGATCCTTGCGTTCATCCGCGCCGAGCATCCGGATGCGCCTGCAGATGGCGCGATCTGCCCCCGCCATCTCAATGCCTATCGCGATCTTTATGTCCGCCGCGCCATAGAGGCGGACAAGGGCGATCTCGACGAACTCGAACGCGAGGTCGTCCGCAGTCTCGAGGAGGATGAAATCCTTGCCGAGAATGCCGAGGAAGTCTTCGACGAGGAACTGACGCTCGGCCAGCGCGCGGCGGATGTCATTGCCACGTTCGGCGGAAGCTGGGCCTTTATCGGCAGTTTCGCCGCGGTGCTGGCCGGCTGGATCGCACTCAATGTGGTCGGCCTCTTCGCGCGGCCCTTCGACCCTTTTCCCTTCATCCTGCTCAATCTCGTGCTTTCCTGCCTCGCGGCCATCCAGGCGCCGATCATCATGATGAGTCAGAACCGGCAGGAGGCGCGCGACCGAATCCGCGCCCGCAACGACTACAAGATCAATCTCAAGGCCGAGCTCGAAATCCGCCATCTGCATGAGAAGCTCGATCATCTGCTCATCCATCAATGGCAGCGGCTGATGGAAATCCAGCAAATTCAGGTCGAATTGATGAACGAGCTTGCCCGCCGCGGACCGTCGCATCGCAACGAGGGCTGATACGTCCTGCTGCGGGCGTCCTTGCAGATTCCCGGATGAGTAATCAGGCTACGCAATTTTCCGCCGAACCTGTTACACTTTGCGGAAGCCGTGGGTCCGGGGGAGCGGCGTCATGACAATGAAGCCCATAAAATGAAGATGAAGGAACTGGAGGCCGCGACCGGTATCGGCCGCGAGACCATCCGCTACTATATTCGCGAAGGATTGCTGCCAGAGCCCGTGCGCCCGAAGCGCAATGTCGCCGCCTATGGCAAGGAGCATGTCAGGCGGCTCAATCTCATCCGCCGGTTGCAGCAGGAACGCCATCTCCCTCTCTCGGTCATCAAGACCATCGTTACCTCCGAGGTCGTCGAAACGCCGAGCCAGGGCTTCGAGCGGCTGATCGGGCTCGAGGTCGCGCTCGGGCCGCTGCTCGCCGAGGGGCGCAATCTCAGCCCCATGCGGATCGAGGATCTGTCGGCAAAGACCGGTCTCGATCTGAAGGAAATTCGCGCCTTCGCGGCAAGCGGATTCATCTTCATCGATCATCGGGAAGACGGGGACTGGCTCAACCAGCGCAATGTCCGCCTGATCGAACTCATCGCGGAGGCGCGCCGCCTCGGCTTCACGCCCGACATCGGCTACACGGTGGACAGCTACGACATCTATGTGCAGATGACGGACTGGATGGCGCGCCGGGCGGTGGTCGGTTTCTACAGCCGTCTCGGCGACAAGCTCGACCAGCCGGAAGCCGCGAAGCTCGGCGTCGAGGGCATCCGCTTCCTCAACGAAGTGTTGCCGATCATGGTGATCGAACGCATCGTGCGCATGGTCGAGCAGATCAGCGCGAGCGGCGGCGAATTGCCGAGCATCGAGGGCGAGGAGTGAAGGCGCCTCAGTCGCCCAGCACCAGCGTGTCCGTCTTCCGCCAGTAGACCCAGTATTCCTCGCCAGCCTTGAAGGTATATTCCTCGATATCGCGCGACAGGTTCGAGATGTCGGCCTGCAGCGGCTGGCCGAGGCCGATGTCGAAGAAGACATTCGAATAGCTGCCGAAATAGGCGACTTCGCCGACCTTGCCCTTCACCTTGATGAGGGCGGGGTCGGCCGGTTCCTTCTCGTCCACGAAGATCTTTTCCGGCCGCACAGCAAGCGCCACCTTGCCCGTCGCCGTGCCGGAGAGCGTCACCTCGCCGATCGGCGGCGCCGTCACGCGCACGGCGCCATCGCCGGCCGCCACGGCATCACCCTCGATCATGTTGATCTTGCCGATGAAGTCGGCGACGAAGCGGTTTGCTGGCATTTCATAGAGTTCGGCGGGCGGCGCCACCTGCTGCACCTTGCCCTGCGCCATCACGGCGATGCGGTTCGCCATGGAGAGCGCTTCCGACTGGTCATGCGTCACGATGACGAAGGTGATGCCGACCGTCTTCTGCAGCCGCACGAGTTCGAGCTGCATCGCCTCGCGCAGCTTCGCGTCGAGGGCGGAGAGGGGTTCGTCGAGCAGCAGCACTTTCGGGCGCTTCACCAATGCGCGGGCAAGCGCGACGCGCTGGCGCTGGCCGCCCGACATCTCATCCGGCATGCGCTTGGCAAGATGGCCGAGCTTCACGAGGTCGAGGGCTTCGGCAACGCGCTCCCTGATCTCCTTTGCCGGCCGCCGCTCCATCTTGAGGCCGTAGCCCACATTCTGTTCGACCGACATGTGCGGAAACACCGCATAGGACTGGAACACCATGTTCACGGGCCGCTTGTTCGGCGCCACGTTCGACATGTCCTGCCCGTCGATGATGACCTGGCCGCCGGTCGGCACCTCGAAGCCCGCCAGCATGCGCAGGAGCGTGGTCTTGCCGCAGCCCGAAGGTCCGAGCAGCGCGAAGAACTCGCCGCGCTTCACTTCAAGGTCCACGCCGTCCACCGCCTTCACGGTGCCGCCATAGAGCTTCGAAACATTCTTGATCTGGATGATGGGTGCGTCGGACATGGTTCGATGGCTTTCTAGTGAGCGGACTTGCCGATCATGTTGTTGCGGTTCTGCACCCAGAGCGCCACGGCGGTCACGACGAGCGTCACCAGAATGAGAACCGTCGAGGCGGCGTTCACTTCCGGCGTCACCGAGAAACGCACCATGGAGTAGATTTTCACCGGGAAGGTCACCGTGTCGGGACCGGCGGTGAAGAAGGTGATCACGAAATCGTCGAGAGAGAGCGTGAAGGCGAGCAGCGCGCCCGCGATGAGGCCGGGCTTCATATGCGGCACCACCACGTCGCGGAAGACGCGGTATTCGCTCGCGCCGAGGTCGCGCGCGCATTCCGACAATTCGCGGTTGAAGCTTTCGAGCCGCGCGCGGATCACGATGGCCGCGAAGGGGAAGGCGAAGGCGATATGCGCGATGGTGATCGCGCCGAGATTGATCGGCCAGGGAAGGCCCGTCGGCCAGCCGATCCGCGCGAAGAACACCATCATCGCGACGCCCATGCAGATTTCGGGGATCACGATGGGCAGCGCCATACCGCCTTCATAGACGGCCTTGCCCGGAAAGCGGTAGCGCCAGAGCACATAGGCGGTGAGCGCGCCGAGGATCGTGCTCACCACGGTCGTCATCACGGCGATGGTCAGCGAATTCGCGAAGGCGAGCATCAGCGAGTCGTTGTTCCAGAACTTCACGTAGTAATCGGTCGTGAAGCCGCGCCAGACGACGTTGCGGCGGCTGTCGTTGAAGCTGAAGGCCATGAGGCCGATGATCGGCGCATAGAGGAAGAACAGCGTCACCGCCACGAAGGCGCGCAGCCAGAAGCGGCGCGCATAGTCGAGCGGGCCCATCGGATCGGGATTGCGGCGGAACAGTCTCATCGCCTGTCTCCTCTTCCTTCCTTCCTCATCAGCACGGCGCGGATCGCCAGCGCGAAGAAGGTCGCATACATGAGCAGGAAGGAGAGCGCGGCGCCGAAGGGCCAATTGTTCGCCTGCTTGAACTGGCTCGCGATCACATTGGCGATCATGTAGCTGTCCGTGCCGCCGAGAAGGTCGGGCGTGAGGTACGAGCCCATCGCCGGAATGAAGGTGATGATGATGCCCGACGCGATGCCCGGCAGCGCCAGCGGTACCACGATCAGGAAGAAGGTGCGGAAGTGGCCCGCGCCAAGGTCGAGGCTCGCCTCGAGATAGGAGCGGTCCAGCCGGTCGAGCGCGGCATAGAGCGGCAGCACCATGAAGGGCAGGTGCACATAGACGAGGCCGAAAATTACCGCCGTATTGTTGTAGAGGAGCTGCATCGGCGTGTAGGGGCCGATCAGCGCGTTGTCGCCCAGCCCGATAAAGGAGAGCAGCCAGTCGGCATGGGTGACA
>JAHBYL010000102.1 GCA_019635955.1 Parvibaculum sp. | reverse complement strand
TTCTGCGCGGCCTTCTCCGCGAGCGCCGCACCATTGCCGCCCGCGTCGATCGCACCGCCAGACAGCCGCGGCAGCCGTTCGCCCAGCCAGAAGACAATCTGCTCCTGCTGATCGAAGGGGATGTTGCGCAGCTCGATGACGAAGGGTGTGCGCCGGTACATCACACGCGTGCGCTGGATCGGCCAGAACACGGATGCGTCCTCATGGCGCGCGAAGTCCATCCCGAAGAAACTCGGAAGCTCCGGGTCCAGGGCCTCGACATAGGGAAGCACGACGCTTTCGAGCCAGGCCAGCGCCTTGGCGCGGCGCATCTCTTCCGGCTCGGCCGCGAAGGATGACGGCATTTCCCAGCGCAGGACTGGCACCTCGCCCGACATGCACTGATCAATCACGGCCGGCAGCAGCCACGCGCCCGATCCCTCGGCCGGGATGCAGAACAGTTCTTCGTCGGCGCCGTCACCGTAATTGTCAATGACGCCTTGCCGCCAGACCGCTTCGCCTTCCGGCGTCCAGTCCTCGCCCTTGCGCTGACAAATGCGCTGGTAGAGCCCCTGCTTCAAAGCATCATCGAAGTCTATTCGAACAAGGCCGTAAGGTTTGAGGCCGGCTCGAATATCCTTGATATACCGGTTGAAGGCGTTGGCTTCGCCGTTATGGGTCGAGATGACGACAACCATGCCGCCCCAGATCGTGAGCGCCATCGCGGCCTTGAGCAGCTCTTCCAGATCGTCATGGAACGCCGCTTCGTCGATGATCACATAGCCCTGCTTGCCGCGCAGCGAGCGCGGCCGAGAGGGCAGCGCGACAATCTCGAAACCCGAGGCGAAGGCGATGCGAAACGCCTGGATCTTGCTCGTCTCTTTGGTGACCGGGTCAAAATCCTCGAAGACGCATTCGCCGACCTCGATCGCGGCCTTGGCAAACAGCTTCGCCCACATGCCGCAGACGTCGATGAACTCCCGCGCCATTTCGAGGTTGTAGCCGATATACCAGCTGTCCATGCCGCCCGCGGCCTGTTCGGCGGCCGAGACGAGTACCGCGTCGGCGGCAAATGCCCAGGTCAGGCCCGTGCGGCGCGACTTCTCGATGAAAGTGACGGTGTTGAGGAGGCGCGCACCGAGCGATTCCTTCTGATACGGCAGAAGAATGTCGCGCAGCCCCTGGCCTTGCAGCTCAGGCGGCAGGCCATACAGAGAGGAGCGGCGCAGCTCTTCCCATTCTTCGCGCGAGATGGCGCGGCCGATTTTGAAGTCGTCACTGCCCGGCAGCGCGCTCACGTCTTCTTCTCCGGCTTGGACAGGCCGAGGAAGTCATCGCGTAGCTGCTCGATCCGCTCCTTCGAAAGGCCCTGGCGCTTGCCGGCCTCGGCGATGGCGGCGCCGGCCTTCTTGGTGATTTCTGCCTGGATACGGACGCGGGTATCAGCAGAGATGCGCTTGGCTTCCTCGGCATGCTTCAGGGCGCGCGATGTCATCATGAGCATCTCCGCCGTGTCGCCATCTGCCGGGAGTTCGCCAGCATTGACGAGCATCTCGTGCACGAGGGTCTTAATCGTTTCCGCGACGAGCAGGGTCACGGAATTGTCGCCCGCTTCGTCGAGTTTGGGTGCGAGCACCGCCGCGATTTCGCGGGTTTCCTGCAAGCGGCGACCGACGATGGCGAGACGCAAGGCCGTGCGGTTAAAAGCGCTCGACGAAATCTGCGGCGGATCCGTCATGCCCTGCTCGAAGGCGGCGACGCGCAGACGGTCATTGAAACCGTCCAGGATTTCGATTTGGGTGAGCTTGCGCTCTTTCAGCTGCTCGAAGGCCCAAAGCTTCGCTTCGTCGGCCCATTCAGGCAGCATGTCGATCGCCGACAGGCGACCGCGGCCGCGAGGTGCCGCGCTGCCCATCTCAGACCTCCGGCGAAGGACGGGCGACGCCTTCGATCAGACTGCGGCGCTCGACATGATCAAGGCCTGTGCGGGTGATGGTCGCCACGACAACGCTTCCGGCGGCGACGATGTGAATCGCCCCAAGCTCGGCCAGCTTGTTGAGCTGGGTATGCACCCACTCGCGGGAGCGCAGATGGCCGAAAACTTCGAGATGCCGGGTCAGCAACGTCGAATTGAGGGTGCCGTTGGTTTCCGAAGCCAGGGAGCGCAGAATAACGAGGCGCGCATCTTCCGCCGCATAGTCAGCGAAGCTCATCGCGCAGATCCCTCCAACATGTATTCCTGCACGCGGCTCGCCATGGCCGCGACCGGTTTCAACCGTTCGTCCATCGTCTCCATGCGGCCTTCCAAGCGCGCGATCGCCATCTCGAGTCGGTGCGCCACGTCCTTGTCGGGCAAGTGCTGGATTTCGGTCTCAACGCGGTTGAGGCGGGTCTCAAGGCCCGCGATCTCGCTGCGCGCAGCCTTGCCACGCTGCACAGCGAGCGTGATCGCGAGGACCGCGAAGGGTGACGTCGCGCCCCAGAGGCGAAGGAGAGTTTCAAGGTCCACGTCGGGGCTCCGGCCAGCCGCACAGATATTCGCCGATTGCGTTGTGCTCGGCCTTGCGGGCGATGGTTTCGAGGGGATCGCCCGGCAGTTCGGGATCCGGCCGGGCGACATCACAGAAGGGCACCGCCTTGCGGGCCTGGGCAGGTGTGGCCACGTCAGGGAGGGCCGGACGATGCGCGACGCACGCGGTCAGCAGCAGCACGGCCGCGCTCGCGAGCAATGCGAGCCTCATCATCGATTCGCTCCTGGGATTGTGTGGCACGCCGGCCGATCTCGAATTGCGAGGCTGTCCTCTGATCCTCGCGACCCTTGCGATAGCCTATGAGTGGCAGGACAGCGGCTGCGATGGCGAGCGCTGCCCGAAAGCCGAGGAAGTGCCAAACGGCGCCGATCGCCGCGAGGCCGATAAGCCCCCAGATCCACCAGGGGAGCTGGGAGCCGATCGTTTCCAAGAGCCAGCCGAGCGCGGTTCCGATCATGCCGCGACAAGCTCCGGCGCGGCGCGCTCAACGAGGTCAAGCGCATCGCGAAGGGCGGCTTCCTTCCGCTTGGCATAGAAGCGGTAGGCCAGGCCTCCGACCGTCACGCCAACGCCCGCCACGACCAGGCCAGCGACGACGCTGTCGATGAAGGCGCTGTTGCCGGTCAACGGTTGCAGCTGATTCTGCGCGGCGGCCAGCGTGGCGGCGATCGCGCCGCCGCCAGTCGCGCCATCGGCGGCACCCATTGTCGGCAGCGGCTTTGCGTCGGACACCAGCGCTTTCCGGTTGCCCTCGGGCACCCACGACACTTCGGGGCCGACGCTGCCCATCGCCCAGGCTTGAGATACCCTTTCGACCTGGTCGACGCGGCGCGTCCAACCGTTGCCGAAGGTCTTCCATGTCTTGAGTGCCCGCAGGAAGGTCATGCGGCGCTCAGCGGCGTCGGCGATCAACATGTCGTGGTCGCCATGGGCCATGATCGCGCCCAGCGTGGCATCACCGAGGTGGCCATCCACTTTCACGGTGCCTAGCGCCCGCTGAATCCACTTCACCGATTGCAGCGGGCCGGAGTTGATGGCGCCGTCGAAGACGAAATAATCGACACCGGGCGGTAGATCGTCGCCGCGAATGACATCCCAATACTGACGCTTGTAGATGGCATCCCGCTCGGCGGGGGTCATCAAATAGACATCGCGCTTGGGAAGGCCAATGCGTTGGCGATACCCATCATAAACGCGCTGCGTGACGCCCTGGTTGGTGCGACCGCCAGGATCGCGCGGATCATCGACCTTTCCACCTTCATGCACGAGAGCCTTGTCCAGCGCCTTCTGGAAGTTTTCGATGGTCATGGAGCCTCTCCCAGAATGGTTTCGCGGAAGGCTTTGACCTGCGCTGCCCGTTCCTCCTCGGTTACGACTTGCGGCACCACGCAAAGACGCACGACGACATTGTCGAAGACGGCACCCACGAAGGTGTCGCCATTGCCGCGCACGGCTTTGAAATTGATGTAGCCGGTATCCGGATCGCGTGTGGCGCTGAGATCGACGCGCAAGTCATTGTGCGCGGCTGCCGCGAGGAAAGCCTCGAAGCTGCGGGCTGGCGCCGGAAAGGATGGTGCGGACATCGGGTGCCTCGGTGCGGCGCAGGGTCAAAGACCATCCGAACCTGCCGAAGGCGGGCACCAAATCTCACGCTGACACATGTCAGCGTCACGCTAGTTGTGGGAAGGATTAATCGTCGAACAATCCGCGCTGCTGCGCAAGTGTTCCAAGCTGTGCCTTGCGTCTATAGACAGAGCGCACAGTATAACCGGATTGCCGGGCCGCCTCATCTGCCGACGCGCCGGCCGCTAAAGCGGCATCACGTCTGCGCCGCATAGCAGCAATGCCCCGATTTGGCCCGAGGGGCAAGGTCAGATAGTTCCCGCCATAGCGGTTGCAGATCGCGGCAGCGGCCTCCGAGCCCAGCGTTTTCAACAGCCAATGGTCGTCGCCGACGCTTTTCGGGAAGTAGGTCCGCGTGCCGCCGACCGCATCCGCCAAGGCCAAAGCTGCCTCGACGCCGATCAGCTCCGCGAGTTCGCGGAGCTGCGGCGGAAGCCAGCTGAAGGACTTGGGCGAAGTGTTCACGGTTCATCGCGCTCCCGTAGTGGCCGCGGCGCGCGCTCGGCTGGACCATCGGGCACGACGGTGACGAGCACGCCGTCCGCGACGATGTATTTCATGCCGTCAGCCAGCACGGTGAAACGGCGCATCCCCAGCGTGGCCGCCGCTTCAGCCGCCGAGGAGAGAGAAGCCGCCAGATTCGTGCGGGTGGTCTCGACATCCTTCCCGCAAACCCGCTCGAGAAAGCGGACGAAGGCGTGATCGGAAATCTTCACGGACATTCTCTTGCCTTTTCGCTTTCGAGCCGCAGCAGCTGGCTGGTGATTTCGGCGAGCCGTGCTTCGCACACGATCCGCTTGTGAGAATTCGGCTTGAGGCCGGCAATCTTCCTGCTCAGACGGTCACGCTCGATCCGGAGCCCGGCCGCTTCCCGCGTGTCCTGCCAATGGAGGAGCGGGAGCAAAGAGCGGATGGCGAGCATGGCCGCGATCACTTCAGGCGGCGCGTGCGCGTCGCGATCGAGGCCGCAACGCTTTGCCGAGCCGTTGCTGGATGGCGTCGAGCTCGGCCCCGTCCTCGCAATGGAGAACGAAGGCGGCGACGGCTCGGTCCGGCGCCCGCGACAACTGCGCCAGGATGACCGCGCGTTTCATGCCGATGACGTCGTCTTTCTGTTTCGGCCAGTTGACGGCGGCCTCGCGCGCGATCCACGCCTTCAGCCCCTCGATCGCTTTCGTGGCATCGTGGGCGATATGGAGAAACTGTGTGTGAGAGAGGCCGGTCTGGCGCTCGACGAAAGCGAGCAGCGCGGCATCGTCACGCGACTGAGCCACGCCGAGATTATAGGCCGAGAGCCACAATGCGCGGAGCTTGGCGGCATAGGGGCCGGAGACGGTCACTCGCGGGGGACGTGCCGCTTTCGAAGGGCGTTGAGCGCCGTTCGAAAGCCCTTTGAGCCTCTCGATAACCCTGCCGGCCTCAAGCGCGGTGAGGTCGCGCGCCGACCGCTTGCCGGCGACGCCCTGCATAAGGTCGCGGCGCATGGCTTCGTCCAGGCCAGCGCGCTTCGCCTCCGCGTGGATCGCGGCGATCTGCGCCGCGGTCGCCGTCACGACTTGCCTCCGGAATAGCTGAGCATCAGCGGCGCCGCGGGCTTTTTCGCTTTCTGCCGGGCCGGCGCCGCAAGCGTGCATTGCGCCTTTTTGATCTCCGCCAGCTCCTGCAGGATGGCGCCGAGGCGGAAGGGATCGCCGATTTCCAGTTCAAGCTTTACGGTCGTATTGCCGTTCGCCTTCATCGTCGTCGAGAAGGTTTTCAGCACGGTATCTTTGTCGGTCCAATGCAGGCTGCGA
>JAHBYL010000101.1 GCA_019635955.1 Parvibaculum sp. | reverse complement strand
AACTTTTCAGGCATTGCGCATTTTCGTGAATGACGAACTGGGCGAACTCGCGCGCGGGCTTTCCGGCGCGGAGGGGCTGCTTGCCGAAGGCGGGCGGCTTGCCGTCGTGACGTTCCATTCGCTCGAAGACCGGATCGTGAAACGGTTCCTCACCGAACGCACCGGCCGGGCCGGACGGCCGAACCGTTATATGCCGGCGGTCGAGGAAGAAGCGCCGTCCTTCGAGGAGATTGCGCACAAGGCGCGCAAGGCTTCGGACGCGGAAGTGGAAACGAATGCACGTGCGCGCTCGGCGAAGCTCCGCGCCGCGATCCGCACCACCGCACCGCGGCGCCCTCTTGATCTCGGCGCGCTCGGCTTTCGCGCCGTCCCCTCGCTCGACGGGGGTGTGGCATGATGCGAACCATCAATTTCCTCCTCATCCTTGCTGTGATCGGTCTTTCGGTCGGCCTTTACGACATCAAGTACAAGGCGGAGGGCGCGGTGCGCCATGCGCGTCAGCTCGAGCAGCGCATCGCCAACGAGCAGGAAGCGATCCGCGTGTTGCGCGCCGAATGGAGCTACCTCAACCAGCCGGAGCGCCTGCAGGAGCTTGCAAGCCGCTATACGGGGCTCGAGCCGCTGACGGCCGGCCAGATCGGCAGTTTCGAAGATGTGCCGATGCCGCATATGGCGGATGAGTTCTACGCGCCGTCGGGCCGCCAGCCGCTCGGCGGCTATGCGGGCGGCATTGTGCCGGGTGCGCCGGGGAGTACCATCCAATGATCGGGCGCAACAGCACCACCGCCCGCCAGGGGCGCTATCTGCCGCCGGGGCATGATGCGATCTCGAAGTCGCGCGCGCAGCAGCGCCGCGAAGGCGGACGCACGCCATCGCAGCGTCGAATCTTCCTGTCGCTCGCTGTTTTTGCGGCCTGCTTCACGCTTGTCGGGGCGCGGCTTGTCGGTCTTGCCATCATGGGCGGGGGCGGCGAGGGGGCCGTCGCGGTCGCGAGCGGCACGACGCAGATCAGCCGGCCCGACATCGTGGACCGCAATGGCGAGGTTCTGGCGACCGATATCGCGACGGCATCGCTTTTCGCGGACACACGTTACGTGATCGATCCGCGCGAGACCGCACGGCAGCTTGTGACGGTGCTCACCGATCTCAATGAAGAAGATGTGGCGCAGCGCCTCGAATCCGGCCGCGCCTTCGTCTGGCTGAAACGGGACCTTACGCCCCGGCAGCAATATGCCGTGCATTATCTCGGCTTGCCGGGCCTCGATTTCCGCAAGGAACAGAAGCGCGTATACCCGAACGGCAAGAACGGCTCGACCGTTCTCGGCACGGTCGATATCGACAATCGCGGCACCGGCGGCATGGAGCTCTACATGGATCGTGCGCTGAGCCGCACGGATGCCGCAGGCAAGCCCAAATTCGACCGCAATGCCAATGTCATGCTGTCGCTCGATCTTCATGTGCAGCATGCACTGCGCGACGAGCTTGAGAAGGCGATGACGGAATTCCGCGCGCTGGCCGCAGCGGGCATCATCATGAACGTGCATACGGGCGAGGTGGTGGCGATGACGTCGCTGCCGGACTTCGACCCGAACGACCCCATGGCCTCGCCCGAGGAAAGCCGGTTCAACCGGACGACGCTCGGTGTCTACGAGATGGGATCGGTGTTCAAGGCGGTGACGCTGGCATCGGCGCTCGACAGCGGGCGCATCCGTGTCGATGAGCGCTTCGATGCGACGCAGCCGATCAAGGTGGCGCGGTTCACGATCCGCGACTTCCATGCGAAGAACCGCTGGCTCAGTGTGCCGGAGGTTTTCATTCATTCGTCGAATATCGGCACGGCGAAGATCGCACTGCAGCTCGGCACTGAGGACTACAAGGATTATCTGCGCCGCTTCGGGCTCATGTCGCGCCCGAAGATCGAGCTGCCGGAAGCGGGCGCGCCGCTCGTGCCAGCGCGGTGGAGCGAGCTTTCGACGATCACGACTTCATACGGCCATGGCATTGCCGTGACGCCGCTGCAGGTGGTGAGTGCCGTTTCGACCATCGTCAATGGCGGTTTCAAGGTGGAGCCGACTTTCCTTCGCCGCAACGATGTGCAGCTCGGCGAACGCGTGATCTCCGCGGAAGCGAGTACGACGATGCGGACGCTGCTCCGCATGGTGGTGCAGGAGGGCACGGGCCGGAGCGCAGATGTGGACGGTTACCCCGTGATGGGCAAGACCGGCACGGCGGAAAAAGCCATCAATGGCGGCTACGCGCGCAACCGGCTCATCACCTCCTTCATCAGCGCCTTTCCGGCGAACGATCCGCGCTACGCAATGATCGTGATGTTCGACGAGCCGAAGGCGACGAAAAATACCTATGGCTATGCAACGGCGGGCTGGAATGCGGCGCCGGTGACTTCGCGCGTGGTGACACGCGTGGCACCGCTGCTGGGTCTTCGCCCGGCAACGCAGCCGCAGAAGAACGACATGCTGCGCGAGGCGCAGCTCGTCTCGTTCGGTACGACGGGACAGTAAGCAAGAGTCGAGGACGCCGGCGCGTATACGGCGGAACGGAATGTTGGGTGAGATGCAACTGGCGGCGCTGATCGGGACCGATGCCCTGCCGCTCCCTGAAGGGGGAGCGACGGAGATCGTCGGCCTCACGGCGGACAGCCGTGCCGTGAAGCCCGGTTATCTCTTCGCCGCGCTGCCGGGAACGAAGCTCGACGGTACGGCTTTCATTCCTCAGGCACTGCAACAGGGCGCGGCGGCGCTGCTCGTGCCGCTCGACGCGCGGGTAGATGCGCGCGTGCCGGTAATCGCCGACCGCAATCCACGCCGCAAGCTTGCACAGATGGCCGCGCGTTTCTTCGGCGCGCAGCCGAAGGTTATTGCCGCGGTGACGGGCACCAATGGCAAGACCTCCGTCGCGACGTTCCTGCGGCAGATCTGGTCCGCGCTCGGCGAAGAGGCGGCAAGCCTCGGCACGCTCGGCATCACAAGCGCGAAGGGCGACCGCCCGCTCGGTCATACGACGCCCGATCCGATCGTGCTTCAAGCGGCTCTTGCCGAGCTGGCGAAAGAAGGTGTGACGCATCTCGCGATGGAGGCGTCGAGCCACGGACTCGCGCAATATCGGCTCGACGGTGCGAAGCTGACGGCCGCGGGTTTCACCAACATCACCCGCGACCATATGGATTATCACACGAGCTTCGACGACTACCTCTATGCGAAGCTCCGACTCTTCGGTGAGGTGATGGGGCCGGGCGGTATCGCCGTGATCAATGCGGACAGTCCGCAATTTGCCGAATTCGAAGCCGTCTCCTGGGCGCGCGGGCATCGCGTGATTTCGGTCGGGCGCAAGGGACGCAGCATCTGCCTCGTCGCGGCACGGCCGCATGCGCGCGGCCAGGTGCTCGATATCGTGCATGAGGGCCATAATTATGAAGTGAAGCTGCCGCTGGTCGGCGGCTTCCAGGCGTCGAATGCTCTGGTCGCGGCGGGGCTTGCCATCGGCTGCGGCGGCGATGCGAAAAAGGTGTTCGCCGCGCTCGAAAAACTCAGCGGCGCTTCGGGCCGCATGGAAGAAGCGGCGCATCTGCCGAACGGCTCTTCGGTTTATATCGACTACGCCCATACGCCCGATGCCTTGCAGAATGCACTCGAGGCGATGCGGCCACATACGCGGGGCAAGCTTTCGGTCGTGTTCGGCTGCGGCGGCGACCGCGATCCCGGCAAGCGCGCCATGATGGGCGAAGTGGCGGCGAAGCTCGCCGACGCCGTGTTTGTGACGGATGATAATCCGCGCAGCGAGGAGCCGGCGGCCATCCGCGCGGCGATCCTCAAAGGTTGCCCCGGCGCCACGGAGATCGGAGACAGGGCGGAGGCCATCGAGGCCGCCATGCGCGCGCTCGGCGCCGGCGATGTGCTGATCGTGGCGGGCAAGGGCCATGAAACGGGGCAGACGGTCGGCGACCGGACGATCCCCTTCGCCGATCAGGCGGCGGTGACGGCAGCGGCGAAAAAGATCGGGGGTGACGCATGACGGCCCCTCTCTGGACCAGAGAAGATGTAGTTGCGGCGACGGCGGGCAAGGCCGAAGGAGGCGCCTGGACCGCGAGCGGTGTGTCTATCGACAGCCGCACGCTGGAGCCAGGCGACCTCTTCGTCGCCATTATGGGTGAGAACTCGGACGGACATAAATATGTGGAAGGTGCGCTGAAGAAAGGCGCCGTTGCTGCGATCGTGTCCGCGCCCGACGAGGCGATGCGCGCCGCGGGCCCGCTGGTGGTGGTCGCCGATACGTTGCAGGCTCTCGAGGCACTTGGCCGGGCCGCGCGGCACCGCGCGCAGGCGAAGGTCGTCGCCGTGACAGGCAGCGTCGGCAAGACGGGCACGAAGGAAGCGCTCCGCCTCATCCTTTCGGAGCAGGGAGCGACGCATGCTTCCGCCGCTTCCTACAATAATATGTGGGGCGTTCCGCTCTCACTCGCGCGGATGCCGGCCGATACGCGCTTCGGCATATTCGAAGTGGGCATGAACCACCCCGGCGAAATCACGCCGCTGTCGAAGCTTGTGGAACCCTTTGCCGCGCTGATCACGACGGTCGAAGCGGTTCACATGGAGTTCTTCGACTCGGTGGAGCAGATCGCCGATGCGAAGGGCGAGATCTTCGACGGGTTGCAGAAGGGCGGCGTTGCCATTCTCAATCGCGACAATCCGCATTTCGAGCGGCTGCGCAAGAAGGCAGAAGCGAGCGGCGCCGGCCGGATCATCTCCTTTGGCGAACATGCAGAGGCCGAAGCGCGGCTCGACAAGGTGGCGCTGAAGGAAGACTGTTCCTGCGTCTCGGCGACGATCTGCGGCCAGCCCGTGACCTACAAGCTGTCGGTGCCGGGCCGCCACATCGTGATGAACTCCCTCGCCATGCTGGCCGTGGTTCATGCACTCGAGGCCGACCTCGCCATGGCGGCGCTTGCCATGGCGAACCTCAAGGCGCCGAGGGGGCGCGGTGAGCGGCATCGGGTGGAGATGCCGACCGGCGCCTTCACGGTGATCGATGAAAGCTATAACGCGAACCCGGCCTCGATGCGCGCGGCGCTCGAAGCGCTCGGCCAGGCCAAGCCGGCGGGCAAGGGACGCCGCATCGCCGCTGTCGGCGACATGCTGGAACTCGGCGAAGGCTCCATCGACATGCATCGCGCGCTTGCGGAGCCGATCCGGGCGGCGGATGTCGATCTCGTTTTCGCCTGCGGGCCGCATATGCGCGAGCTCTTCAAGGCGCTGCCGGTGAGCGTGCAGGGCGGCTATGCGGAAAGTTCGGCGGAACTCGGCGAGGCGCTTCGCGCTGCCATCGAGCCCGGTGATGTGGTGATGGTGAAGGGGTCTCTCGGTTCCCGCATGGGGCCGCTGGTCGAGATGCTGAGGGGGCTCGGCGACGACGAGGGCGAGAGCATCCGGCGCAATAGAGGGGGCAACTGATGCTGTACGATCTTCTGGTCGGCATGGCGGACCAATATCCGGCGCTGAACGTCTTTCGCTACATCACCTCGCGCACCGGTGGGGCGACGGTGACGGCACTGCTGATCAGCTTCCTTTTCGGGCCGCGGCTCATTGCGCTGCTCAAGGCGCGGCAGCGGCGCGGCCAGCCGATCCGCGAGGATGGGCCGCAGACGCATGTGATCCAGAAGCAGGGAACGCCGACCATGGGCGGCTTCCTCATTCTCGTCGGTTTGGTGCCGTCGGTTCTGCTCTGGGCCGATCTCGGCAATCCCTATGTGTGGATCGTGCTCTTCGTCACGCTCGGCTTCGGCGCGGTGGGCTTTGCCGACGACTATCTCAAGGTGTCGAAGATTTCGCCGAAGGGCGTTCCCGGCCGGGTGAAGCTCTTCTTCGAGTTTGCGATCGCGCTCGCCGCGATGTGGGCGCTGGTGCTGACGGCGAGCGAACCGCTGCAGACGGCGCTGACCATTCCCTTCTTCAAGGGCGTACTGATCCAGCTCGGCGGCTTCTTCTTCCTCTTCGGCGCGCTCGTGATCGTCGGATCGTCCAATGCGGTGAACCTTACGGATGGGCTCGACGGGCTTGCCATCGTGCCGGTGATGATCGCGGCGGCGGCGTTCGGCCTCATCGTCTATCTCGTGGGCAACGCGGTCTTTGCCGACTACCTGCAAATCCACTTCGTGCCGGGGACGGGCGAGCTCGCTGTCTTCTGCGGAGCGCTGATCGGCGCGGGGCTCGGCTTCCTCTGGTACAACGCGCCGCCGGCCATGGTGTTCATGGGCGATACGGGCTCGCTCGCGCTTGGCGGCGCGCTCGGCGCGGTGGCTGTTGCGGCGAAGCATGAACTCGTGCTCGCTATCATCGGCGGGCTCTTCGTGCTCGAAGCGGTGTCGGTGATCGTTCAGGTCGCCTCGTTCAAGCTCACGGGCAAGCGCGTC
>JAHBYL010000100.1 GCA_019635955.1 Parvibaculum sp. | reverse complement strand
ACCACGATAGAGCGGCGCGAAGGTGAGTTCAGCCCCGAGCCTTTCGGCGATGGCGCGCAGCACGCGCTCGAGGTCGCCGCGCGAGCTGACATGGAATTTCGCCAGCCAACCGCGTAGCAGCGCGCGGAACCAGCGCGGCAGACGCTCCTGCTGACCGAAATCGACGATGTGCAGGCTGCCGCCCGGCGCGAGATTGCAGATGGCTTGTGCGAGTGTCGTCTGCCAGTCGGGGATCATCGAGAGCGTGTAGGAGAGATAGATGCGCTCGAAGCGGCTGACGCCGAAAGTCGCGTAGGGATTGAAGCGCGTCGCATCTCCATAGCCGAGCGCCGCCTCGACCTTTGCGCGTTTCGCCGCGCGATGCGCTGTCGTCAGCATCTCGCGCGAGATGTCCATGCCGTAAAAGGCTGCCTCCGGGTAACGCCGCGCCGCGAGCACGAGATTGCGGCCCGTGCCGCAGCCGACTTCGAGCACTTTCATACCGGGTGCCGGCTCCAGCCCCTCGATCAGCCGGTCGCGGCCAAGCAGGTAGTAGCGGCGGGTGATGTCGTAGAAATGGCGCTGCGTGCGGTAGACGCTGTCCATCAGGCTTGCATGGCCATCCTCGCCCTTTTCCACCGCACTCATCTGCCTAATCCTTCAGAACATAGAGGTGGAAGCCGCCATAGATGGAGGAGCGGTCGCGCGCGGTGAAGGCGAGCGATTCATCCGCCCGGTAATCCCAGCGCGCGAGGATCTCATCGCTGACGCGCCCCGGCAGCAGCGTCGGTTCGGCGGCTGTGCGGAAGATCACGCGGGCGCCCTTGCGCGCCGTGCGGGTGATCTCGGACCAGAGATCGTTCAGCTGCGCATCGGTCATCCAGTCCTGTGCGTCGAGCAGCACATAGCGGTCGAAGCTCTCCTCCGGCGCCTCGCGCAGATGATCGGTATAGGAAGCATTGAGAACTTCGACGCGTCCTGCGCGCGCCTGCAGGACGGCGAAATTCTCGCGTTTCAGATAAAGCGGCCGGGCGCCATTTGGCTCATAGCGGCGTCCAAAGGCCTGCCAGGCAAAATAGTTTTCGGAGAGCGGGAATGCGCAAGTCAGCCGCTCCAGCCGCTCGCGCAGCACGATGCGCATTTCGCGTCCGCCCGCCAGTGCTTCATATTGCGCGGGCGGAATACCCAGGCCGTATAGCGTGGAATGGCGCGTCGTCAGCCATTTGATCGTCTTCTTCTCGAAAAGCGGTGCGAGCTTCCGATCGAAGAAGCGGCGCTGGCCGTCCTGCGTCGGCGCTTCCAGCAGCTCGCGGAAGGAAACGCCATACACCCGAGCCGCCAGATGGGCCCAGCCGATGAAATAGCCGAGCAACCCGTGCCGGTAGAAGCCCCGCGAAAAGAGCGAGATGCGGCGGCGGAAGCCAAAAGGCCGCTTGTCCCACCAGGCGCGGCTCGTGTCGTCCAGACAGGGGCGAAGGAAGCGCCTGTAGTCGGCAAGGTTTTCACGGCTGTCGCCCTCGCCGAAAAAGCGGTGGAAATGATCCCATGAAGGAAGCCGCCTTGCGCCTTCGCGTTTCAGCCGCACCAGCGCCACATGGGCAGGGTTGAGGTCGATCGCGGTCACGCGGACAGGCGCCGCCGTGACGTAGGAAAGCGCGTTGCAGCCGCCGGAGGCGATGGCGACGATCCGCGTATCCTGGTCCATGTCCGGCGTCAGGCCCATGGCCTCGATATCGATATCCGGGTCTTCCCATATCTGCGGATAGACGAGACCGGTGAACAGCCAGGTGAAGAGCCGCTCGGTCAGACCCGCCGGCGATACCGGCTTGTGGCGATGAACGGCTGCCCCCAGCCTCTTCTTCACGTCGTGACGCGCGGCGGCGCCGATCGTTTCCGGGGAGAGTTCGGCATAGCTATCCGGCAAGGCGCAGCTCCGCTGATGGAATCGGGCCGGGCCCTTGCCCTAGCCTCTGCCCCTGCTGCTATCCCGGTTGCATGAAGTCCGTGTGACGGTTCGCCGAAGGCGGCTTCCGAATCGCTCGACGCGGCGTATAGTCATGTGAACGAAGTCGAAATTCCCAGGAAGCAACGGCCCTGTGAGCGGCCCTCGGGCACGAGTGGGGCACCGGCATCATCGTGGCGGCGGGCCCCATGCCTCCGCCCAGCAGCGGATATTCCCCCGTGGAATCGCCCAGGCCGCCAATGGACCGCCCCACCGGCGGAGAAGTCCATGGACACCCGCTTTGGCGGCTGGTGCCGCTCGTCCAGAAGCACAAATGGCGCTTCTGGGGCGGCATGTCGCTCATCAATCTGGGCCGCCTTCTCGAAGCCTTCATGCCGCTTTTCCTCAAGCTCGGGATCGACCGGATCGCGGCCGGCGATATGCGGCTGGCCATGCCTGCCCTCGCGATCCTCGGGCTGATGGTGCTGCGCTATGCAGCCTTCAATGCGGGGCGGCGCTTCGTGCGCGAGGTCGGCGTCGATGCCGCTTTCGCGCTTCGCCAACGGCTCTATTGGCATCTCGAACTGCAGGGGCCGGCCTTCTTCTCGAAGTTCACGACCGGCGACCTCATGGCGCGGGCCATCAACGACATCATGCTGATCCGCCAGCTCATCGGCATGGGCACGCGGCTTCTCTTCGTGCTGGGCTTTTCCGGCATCATCGCCTTCATCTTCATGTTCTTTCAGTCGCCGGTTCTGACGTTGCTGCTCATTCCGGCGCTGCCCGTCTTCGCCATTATCGGCTGGATCATCGCCAAGCGCATTTTCGACCAGTCGACGCTGGTGCAGGAAGGCTTCTCCAGTCTTTCGTCGCAGGTGCAGGAAAACCTGAACGGCATCCGCACCATTCAGACCCATGCACAAGAAGATCGCGAGACCGCGCGCTTCGAAGCCGCCTCCGGACGCTATGCGGAGGACTATTACCGGCTGATGTCGCTCAATTCCGGCCTCACCTCGGCCATGCTGATCGCGACCGGATTTACCACGCTCGTCGTGGTCGGCTATGGCGGCATGCTGGTGCTCGAAGGCGCGCTGACGCTCGGCACCTTCACCGCCTTCATTTTCTATCTCAGCATGATGCTCGCGCCGATCCGCGAAGGGGGCATCATGGTGACGCTGTTCCAGCGCGGCGGCTCGGCTGCGGCGCGCATCTTCGAAATTCTCGACCACGAGCCGGAAATCCGCGACGCGCCGGACGCATCGCCGCTTGAAGCTATCGGCGGGGCGCTCACGCTTCACCACCTCTCCTATACGCATCATGCGGCAAAGGGCGAGGGCTGGCCGGCGCTCAAGGATGTGTCCCTGGAAATAAAAAAAGGCGAGATGATCGCGCTGCTCGGCCGCGTCGGCTCCGGCAAGTCGACCCTGCTCCGGCTCATCGTCCGCCTCCTCGATCCGCCACCCGGCTCCATCTATCTCGACGGGCGCGACATTCGCATGCTGCCGCTTGCGCAGGTGCGGGGGCAGATCGCGATGGTGCCGCAGGATCCGTTTCTCTTTGCGACGCATATCGCGCAGAACATCTCCTATGACAATCCGGAGCGCGCGACGGAAGAAGTCTGGCGCGCGGCCGAGAGTGCCGATCTTGAAACAACCATTCGCCGCCTGCCAGACAGGCTCGAAACGCTGGTCGGCGAGCGCGGCGTGACGCTCTCGGGCGGACAGAAGCAGCGAGCGAGCCTTGCCCGCGGCATGATCCGCGAAACGCCCGTGCTGCTGCTCGACGATTGCTTTTCCTCGGTCGATACGGAGACAGAGGAGTTCATCCTGTCCCGGCTGAAGGAACTCCGGCAGGGGCGGACCACCATCATGGTCTCGCATCGCGTTTCAACCGCGCGCCATGCCGACCGGATCGTCGTGCTCGACGAAGGCCGCATCGCCGAGACCGGAACACACAAGGAGCTGATTGCGCTGAACGGGCTCTATGCGACGCTTGAGCGCCAGCAGGGCCGGCGCGATGAGCTGCAACAGGCGCTCGAACAGGAAACCGACGGCATGGGAGGCGCGGCATGAGCGATCACACCGCGTCCGGCGGAGTGGCCGCCAAGAAGCGCGACTATGCAGTGTTCGATGCGGATATCGAGACGCGCGGCTTCGAATTTGGCCTGATCCTGCGCCTGCTCGGCTGGATGAAACCCTACCGGCGGCAGGGGCTCATCGCGCTCGGCTTCGTGCTGCTCGCGGCGAGCGCGGCCGTGCTGGCGCCCGTCGTCGTCAGCCGTGTGGTGGTGGACGGCATCCTGTTGCCCGCTTCCGGCGAGGAAGCGCCCGATTTCGGCCAGAAGGCGCTCAACTATTTTCTCGCCACCTCGCTCGAGGTCCATCCGATCCTTTCGGCCTGCATGCTGTTCGCGCTCTGGACCGTGCTCTGGGCGGCGTTCGGCCATGGTTTCCGCGTGATGCTTGCCCGCACCGTGCTCAACGGCCTGCGCGATCTCAGGCGCGATCTCTTCGCCCATCTGGAGAGGCTGCCGTCGAGCTTCTATGACCGCGTGGCCGTGGGGCGGGTGATGACGCGGCTCACCAACGATATCGAGACGCTGTTCGAGCTGCTGGCAGGCTTCGGCGTGCTGCTCGGCGAATTCGTGCCCTTCTTCGTCGCCGTCACGGTGATGATGGCGATCAATCCGGCGCTCACTCTCGAGCTCATGCTTCTCCTGCCGGTCGCCGCGCTCGCGACATGGGTGTTCCGCGTCGTGTCGCGGCAGGTCTATCGCAATATCCGCTCCACCATGTCGCGGCTCAACGAGAACCTGCAGGAGAATCTTTCAGGCATCGAAGTGGTGCAGCTCTATGGACGCGAGCAGATCAATTACGAGCGCTACACCGGCATCAACGAGGAAAACCGCGTCGAGGAGAACAAGGCGGTTCATATCGAGTCCTATTACGGACCCGCCATGGACAGCATGGCCTTCCTCGCGCTTGCGGCCATCGTCTGGTTCGGCGGCAATCATGTCTTCGAGGGCGCGGCGACGCTTGGCAGCGTCATTCTCTTCGCGCAGTTCGCCGACATGATGTTCCGTCCCATCGTCGCGATGGGCGAACAGTGGAACGTCGTCTTCCGCGCGATGGCAAGCTGCGAACGCATCTTCCAGGCGCTCGACTGGGACGAAAAGCTCGACATTCCGGCAGAGCCGAAGCCGCTCCCGAAGTCCGGCGCTGGCCATGTCGTCTTCAATCATCTCACCTTCGGCTACACGCCGGAGACGGTGATCCTCAAGGATGTAAGTTTCGACATAAAGCCCGGCGAGAAGGTCGCCATTGTGGGACCCACGGGCTCCGGCAAGACGAGCCTCATCCGGCTTCTCTGCCGCTTCTACGATGTACCGCGCGATTCAATCCTGATCGATGGCGTTGATATCATGGATGTAGCGCCGTCCGAGATTCGCCAGCGCATCGGCGTGGTGCTGCAGGACTTCCATATTTTCTCCGGCACGGTTTACGACAACATCATTCTCGGCAACCCTGCGATCTCGCGCGAAGCGGCGCGGGAAGCGGCCCGGCTCGTGCACGCCGATCCGTTCATCCGCATGCTGCCGCAGGGCTATGACACGGTGCTGACCGAACGGGGCCGCAATCTCAGTCATGGGCAGCGCCAACTTCTTGCCTTTGCGCGCGTTCTTGCGATGAACCCGGACATTCTCATTCTCGACGAGGCGACGGCGAGCATCGACACGGAGACAGAGCTTTTCATCCAGGATGCGCTGGCGAAAGTGACGGCAGGCCGCACTTCCATCATCATCGCCCACCGCCTGCAGACGATCCGCGAAGCAAACCGCATCATCGTGCTGTCGAACGGAGAGGTCCGCGAGATCGGCTCGCATGCCGAACTCCTCGCTGCCGGCGGCCTGTACAAGACGCTCTACGAACTTCAAGTGCAGGACACAGGCGCCATCTAGGCGCCTGCTCCGTCAGCAGCGCTGGATGATCAACGAGGTATTGTTGTTGCCCTCTTGTGTGGCATAGGCCTCATGCCCGGTGCCACGCTGGACGATATAGGATGCGTTGCCGTTTCCGCTCTGCTGCGTTCCTGCGATGTTGGCTTGGCCGAACTGGCTCGTTGAGGCGATGTTTCCAACGCCTGCTTGAGCGACATAGCCGGCATTTGCGCCGCCCAGATAGGAGTTGCAGCGCGCGCCGCCCATCCTGCCGGTCGACGGCGCCACCTGGCGCGATGCCTGTTGCGCAAGGGCGCCGATCTTCTTTTCCATGTGTGTGCCTACGCCGCTCTTCACCATCGTCTTGTTGCGGTTCTGAATGACGATGGAATATTGATTGTCGCCCGCCTGAACGACGTCAGCATAGCTTCCCGCGAAAGCCACAGGCGACGCAATGAGGACGCCAAGCAGGGCCGCCGAAGAGATCGTGATGCCGCGTATCATTTTTCGCTCCTGTCTTTCGATGCGCCGGTGATTTGCGCAATGAGGCATTTCTTAAGCCCATCCGCATGAGAGCGGGCTGAAGCCGCCGTTCAGCTTGCGTTCAGCTTCGGCGGCATATTCGCGCGTGATTCATCTTTCCCTTTTGGCGCGTGAAAAATTTTTCAAAAAAATCGCAGGTGAACGAAAAATGAATG
>JAHBYL010000010.1 GCA_019635955.1 Parvibaculum sp. | reverse complement strand
GCCGGAGGAACCGACCATGGGAGATAGCGCAAGGATCGTCGGCCTCTACCGGTATCCGGTCAAGGGCCTGTCGCCAGAAGCGCTGGCCGAAGTCCGGCTGGAGCGCGGCGAGACCTTTCCGAACGACCGGGCCTTCGCGATCGAGAACGGCAAACATGATTTCGACCCGGCCGCGCCGAAGCACTATCCCAAGATCAAGTTCCTGATGCTGATGCGCGACGAGCGGCTGGCAAGGCTCAAGACGCGCTACGAGGATGCGAGTTCCACGCTTCATATTTCGCTCGGCGGGGAGGAAGTGCTGAGCGCGAACCTTCTGAGCAAGGAAGGCGCGAAGGCGCTGGAAGACTTCATGTCGAACTATATGAGCGGGGAACTGCGCGGCGCGCCGCGCCTCGTCCATGCGCCGGGCTTCTCGCATTCGGATGCGCCGGCAAAGCTCGTGTCATTCATCAATATGGGGTCGGTGCGGGCGCTGGAGGAGAAGATCGGCGCCCATGTCCACCCGCTGCGCTTTCGCGGCAATGTCTATCTCGAAGGGCTCGCCCCCTTCGAGGATCATGACTGGGTGGGCAAACGCTTCACCATCGGCGATGTGGAATTCGAGGGCGTTCACCGCACGGAGCGCTGCGCGGCCACGAATGTCGATCCCGAGACCGGCGCGCGGGACATGGAAATTCCGAAGACGCTGCTCCAGAACTGGAACCATAGCGACCTCGGCCTCTATGCGGTCGTGAAAAAGCCGGGCGTTTTACGGCCCGGCGATCTCTTGTCGCTGTCGGAATGACGCCTGGATGAGCGCCTAGTCGGCGCTGGTTTCGGCAGGCGCCGCTTCTGTGCGCGGCGCATCGCTGCGCGGACGGCGGCGGCGGTTGTTGCGGCGGCGCGGCGCGCCCTCGCCCTGCTCGCCACCGGACGGCGCATCGGCGGAACCGGCCTCCGCCGCATCGTCGCCACCCTCGTCGGCGGAACTTTCCGCTTCATCGCGCGAATGGGAACCGTTGAACGGCTGGCTGTTGCCGTCCTGTCCGTTGCCGTGCTGGCCGTTGCCGCCCTGCTGATGCCAGGGCTGGCCCGACAGGCGCGGCTGCGGACCGTCCGGCGCGTAATCGGCATCGCCCTCCTCGTCCTCGTCCGGACGATAGCCGAGATTGGTCTGCTGCCGGTGCTGGCCTTCCTGCCCCTGCTGCGAGGCCATGAGAAGGCGGTAATAGTGCTCGGCATGCTGGTAGTAGTTTTCGGCGGTCACGCGGTCGCCGGCCGAAATCGCATCGCGCGCGAGCTGCTGGTATTTTTCGCAGATATGTGCCGCGTTGCCGCGGATCTTCACATCGGGACCATTGCTGTCATAGGCGCGGTTTGCCGAATGCTGCGGCTTGCGTCCGCGCCCGCGAGAGCGCTTGGAGTTATTCTGGCCCTGCCTCATATGCTTTGATTTCTCGCTAACTGGTTCAACTCGAGGTCTTGTCTCAAAAGAAGTTCCGTCGCGGGCGGCACAATCGCGCCCGTCCGGCATCTGCACGGCAAACCGCCTGCGATGCGGGCTTTCCCCAGCACACACCTGCCGCCCTTTTCCGGGGAGCGCCAGTTCGATGCCAAGAAGTTTCGGCCTTTATCCTGCGGCCCAGCCCCGGCGCAGCGATAAGATGCAAAGGCCCGTTCAATGCGGAGCTGCCTTCATCGCCTTTCGAACCCGGCCCGAAAAGCGGATCGCCGCTTCGGCCTGTCGTCCCTTGATTGTCGGAGGACGGGGTTCGAGGAGAGAGGCAAATCTCACCCGCTCGTTTTCCCTGATTACAAAGTAGCCCCTGAGGGGGCCGATTCCAACATTTTTCTGGGTTCCACCCCCGGAAATTCACCGCCGTGTCCGGGCTGCCACGAGGGCCCGGGGGACGCCGGCGAGGTCCGGAACGGTGCGGAGGACGTGCATTCCAGCCGATTCGAAGAGCGCACCCACCTCGTCGGCCTGGCCGAGCCCGAGTTCGATGACGGCATGGCCGTCCTGCGTCAAAACGTCCGGAATGGAGCGCGCAAGGGCGCGATAGGCCGAAAGCCCGTCCTCGCCGCCATCGAGCGCGAGCATGGGGTCGTGCTCCCGCACCTCCCGCTCGAGCGCGGCGATATCGCCATGTCTGATATAGGGCGGATTGGAGATGACGAGATCGAACTTTCCCTCGAGCCCCTCCGTCCAGTTGCCGCAGCGGAACGCAACCCGCCCCGAAAGTCCGAGCCGCGCCGCATTGGCAGTGGCGACGGAAAGCGCCTCGGGCGAGACATCGACACCGATGCCCTGCGCCTGCGGCAGCTCATGCAGCAGCGCGAGGAGAAGACAGCCCGTGCCCGTGCCGAGATCGAGGATGCGCGGCGCTGCCGCGTCGCGAAGGAGGGCGGCGGCCGTTTCCACCAGCGTCTCGCTGTCCGGCCGCGGATCGAGCGTCGCGGACGTCACCGCGAAAGTGAGCCCCCAGAATTCCCGTTGTCCGAGAATGCGCGAGACAGGCTCGCCGGCAAGGCGGCGGCGCTCGCATTCGGCGAGGCGCGCTTCTTCTGCACCGCTCATGCGCGTGCCGGGCTCCCGCAACATCTCGATATCGCTCGCGCCCGTCACGCCCATGACGAGGAGACGGGCGTCGAGTTCCGGGGATGGAAGACCTGCGGCGCGAAACTTCACCCCGAGCATCCGCATGGCATGGTCGCGCGTCGTGAGCGTCACGCTTCGCCTTCCATTGCGGCGAGACGAACCGCCTGGTCCTCTGCGATCAATGCATCCACAAGCTCGCCAAGCCCTTCGCCTTCAAGCACCTGGTCGAGCTTGTGCAGCGTGAGATTGATCCGGTGGTCGGTGACGCGGCTCTGCGGGAAATTATAGGTGCGGATGCGCTCCGAGCGATCGCCGGAACCGACCTGCCCTTTCCGGTTGGCGGCGCGCTCCTTGTCGATCCGCTCGCGCTCGGCATCGAACAGCTTGGCACGCAGGATCTGCATCGCGCGGGCCTTGTTCTTGTGCTGCGACTTCTCGTCCTGCTGCGACACGACGATGCCGGTCGGCAGATGGGTGATGCGAACCGCGCTTTCCGTCTTGTTCACATGCTGCCCGCCGGCGCCTGAGGCGCGGAACACATCGATGCGGAGATCCTTGTCTTCAAGCGCGACATCGACTTCCTCGGGCTCCGGCAGCACGGCGACCGTGGCGGCCGAGGTGTGGATGCGGCCGCCGCCCTCCGTGACCGGCACGCGTTGCACGCGATGAACGCCGGATTCGAACTTGAGCTTGGCATAAACGCCCGCGCCCGAAATCTCCGCGATGATTTCCTTGTAGCCGCCGACTTCGCCTTCGGAGACCGAGATGAGCTCGACCTTCCAGCCCTGGGAGGCGGCATATCGCTCGTACATGCGGAAGAGATCGCCTGCGAAGAGCGCGGCCTCGTCGCCGCCCGTGCCCGCCCTTACTTCGAGAATGACGTTGCGCTCGTCGGCCGCATCCTTCGGCAGCAGCATGATCTGCAGATCGTGCTCGAGTTTCGGCAGCAGTTCGTCGAGACGGTCGATTTCCTCGCGCGCCATTTCCGCCATGTCCCTGACGCGCAGAAGCTGCTCGGCCTCTTCGCGGTCGCGCTGCGCGGCGATGAACTTGCCGATGGCGCCCGCCACCGGCGAAAGTTCGGCATATTCCTTGGACAGCTGGACGAAACGGTCGCGCGGCACATCGGAGTTCATTTCCGATTGCACCGCTTCGTAACGGGCGAGCACGCTCTGGAGTTTTTCTTGCGGAATCATGAGGGGCCGGTCTCTGGGGAAAGGAATGTAACGAACGGAACGGGGCTTTCGTTTCCGCTTCGCTAATCCCCGGCCAGCGCCCGCGGTTCGAGCGCGGCTTCTTCCGCCGCCCGCGCCGCCTCGATTTCCTTCGCCTTCGCCTCGACGAGACCGACGAGATGGTCGACGATCTCCTCGTTCCTGATCTTGTGATCGCTGAGACCGGCGAGATAGACCATGCCGGAACCCGCGCCGCCGCCGGTGAAACCGATATCGGTCTGCTCGGCTTCGCCGGGCCCGTTCACCACGCAGCCGATCACGGAAAGCGTCATCGGCGTTGCGATATGGGCGAGCCGCTCCTCAAGCACCTTCACCGTGCCGATCACATCGAAGCCCTGCCGCGCGCAGGACGGGCAGGAAATGATGGTAACGCCGCGATGGCGCAGGTTGAGCGACTTCAATATGTCGAAGCCGACCTTCACTTCCTCCACCGGATCGGCGGAGAGCGAGACGCGGATCGTGTCGCCGATGCCGCCCCAGAGCAGCATGCCGAGCCCGATCGAGGATTTGATCGTGCCCGTCATCAGCCCGCCCGCTTCCGTCACGCCGATATGGAGCGGACAGTCGATCGCTTCGGCAAGCTGCTGATAGGCGGCGACGGTGAGGAACGGATCGGACGCCTTCACGCTGATCTTGAATTCGTGGAAATCGTGATCCTGCAGAATACGCGCGTGATCGAGCGCGCTCTCGACCATCGCTTCCGGGCAGGGCTCGCCGTATTTTTCGAGGAGATCGCGCTCGAGCGAGCCGGCATTGACGCCGATGCGCATGGAGCAGCCATGATCCTTCGCTGCCTGCACCACCTCGCGCACACGCGCCTCGGAGCCGATATTGCCCGGATTGATGCGCAGGCACGCGGCCCCCGCCTCGGCCGCCTCGATGGCGCGGCGATAGTGGAAATGAATGTCCGCCACGATCGGGATTTTCGTCTCGCGGACGATTTCCTTGAGCGCCCTCGTCGACTCCTCGTCGGGGCAGGAGACGCGGACGATGTCGCATCCCGCTTCTTCGATGCGGCGGATCTGCTCGATCGTCGCCTTCGCGTCCGAGGTCAGCGTGTTGGTCATCGTCTGGACGGAAATCGGCGCATCGCCGCCCACGGGGACGGAACCGACATGAATCTGCCGGCTCTTCCTACGATTGATGTCGCGCCAGGGTCTGATGCTCATTTGCCTTGCGGGGGGAGCCTCGCTCCCGCACCTCTCCAGTCTGCCGGGAGATCTGCCAACGGGCCCGGCCGGCCTGCCGGGCAGACCATGGCGTGACCTCATAGCAGAAATATGGCGGGCCTGCGACCTGCGCCTATTCGAGCGCCGTAGCGGCCTCGCCCGGCATAAGGGCGGCTTCGGCATCCGAAGCGGGCTGCACAGGCTGCGGCATGGCGGCGAGCAGGACGTCGAGATCGAGCGACTTGCCCGTAAGGACGAGGCCGGGAGGTCCGGCCAGGCCAAGCGTCGTGCCATCCACCATAAGCTCGAAGGCGCTCGCATCGCGAGCGACAAGGATCACGCCGGGCGCCCGGGGAACCCGGTAGCTGTCGCCCGCCTTCAGGGTCTGCTCGATCAGCACGCGGCCGCTGCCATCCTCGACCCTGATCCAGGCGCCATCGCGGCGGGCGCGCACGACGACGCGGCCATCGACATTCTCGGCGCCATAGGGCGTGCCCTCGGGGAGCGGCGGCAGTTCGGCCATGGCCTCCGCGCCGGGCTCCACGTTTGCCGCACCGGCGGGAGTGTCGACGGATTCGCTCTCGGCCGTGAGAGGCGCTGTTTCATAGATCGCTTCGGGCGCAACCAGCGTCCCGGACGAGGGAGAGATGCGGGCGGTCGGCACCACGCCTTCGCGCGGCGTCGCGGCAGAGGCGCTGTCGCCACGCGCGCTCCGCAGGCTCGGCGGAACGGCGGCGACGGATTCGGCCGGCACCGGGGTTCCGGCAACGCGCGACGCCATCATTTCATCGGTCGATTTCGTCAGAAGCCAACCGCCATAGGCACCGGATGCGACGACCAGCGCCACGATCAGCGCGGTGCCGCGCGGCAGGCGGCGTTCCTCGCGGGCGCCTTCCGGAAACTGGAGTTGCGCATTGCCTGCATCCCGCGCGTCGAGTTCCGCCTTGTAGCGTTCGACGACATGGCGGCTGTCGAGACCGAGATATTCCGCATAGGAACGGACGAAGCCGACGGCATAGGCGCGCGCGGGCAGCGCGTCGTAGCGGCTTTCCTCAAGCGCTTCGAGCTGGTCGCGCCGGATGCGCAGCGAAAGCGCGATGCCGCGAATGTCCTCGCCGCGGCGCAGACGCGCCGCACGCAAGTCGGCGCCGACGGATTCCGCCTCGACCGGCATTTCGTTGGTGATGTCTCGAAGATGCAACCGCCGACGAGGTTCCGACCCGTCATCCCCCGTCGGAAGCATGGTGACCTTGTTCATCTATCCGGGCTCTTCCCGAGTTGAGCCATCTCAATCCGCTGCGGCCTCAAGGCCTTCGGATCGCCATGGGCGTTTCGAAATGCGACAGCCATGCCCCCGCATAACCGCCGCTCGCACTGCCCAATTGCAACCGATGAGTAGGAATAGAACAAATCTATTGACAAATCGCAACCGGAGATTGCGCCAAACCCCTGATACAGGCGGGTTTTTCGGGGTGAGGGGCACCGATAGGTGCAATCCGGACCTTTCGGCAGCCGGCGCCTCTATATCGCGACCCCGTTCTCCTCGGCAAAGGCCGCGAGCTGCTCCCGGACGCTGCGGTCCGGCAGGGCATATAGCCCCTCCATGAAGGCGGCGAGCTTCGCCGCATCGAGGGAGCGGACCATCATCTTGACCGGGCCGATGGCCGCGGGGGACATGGAAACCCGGCGCAGCCCAAGGCCGACCAGGGCCATGGCCTCGAGCGGCCTGCCCGACATCTCGCCGCAGAGCGTCAGCGGCGTGCCATGCGCCTGACAGGTCTTCACGATATGCCGCAGGAAGCTCAGCACGGCCGGGCTCAGGAAATCGTAGCGCGTCGCGACGCGGGGATTGCCGCGGTCGCTGGCGAACAGGAACTGCAGCAGATCGTTCGAGCCGATCGAGACGAAATCGACTTCCGGCAATAGTGTGTCGAGCTGCCAGACGAGGGAGGGCACCTCGAGCATGGTGCCCACCTCGAGAACGGCCGGCTTTTCCTTGCCGAACTTCTCAAGCCGCGCGATTTCCTTGTCGACCAGTGCCTTTGCCCGGCGGAACTCGGCGATTTCCGCCACCATCGGAAACATGATGCGCAGCGAACGCCCGGCCGCCGCCGTCAGCAGCGCGCGGATCTGGTGGCGCAAGAGCGCGGGGCGGTCGAGGCTGATCCGGATCGCGCGCCAGCCAAGCGCGGGATTTTCTTCCTTGAGCGCGGCGAGGTTCATGTAGGGCAGCATCTTGTCGCCGCCGATATCGAGCGTGCGGAACACGGCAGGCTTGTCGCCCGCGTGAACGAGGACCGCCTTGTAGAGTTCGATCTGGTCCCTGAGCGAGGGCAGCGTCGAGGCAATCATGAACTGGAGCTCGGTGCGGAAAAGGCCGATGCCCTCCGCCCCCGCCTCTTCCAGATGTGGCAGATCGACCTGGAGCCCCGCATTCACATAAAGGTCGATCTTCTCGCCATCGAGCGTGATCGCGGGCTCGCCGCGGATCGCCTTGTACTGCTCCTGCTTGCGGGCGCGGAAACGCGCCTTTTCCGAATAGGAGGCGATCACTTCCTGCGAAGGACGCAGATAGACCTCGCCCGTATCGCCGTCGACGATGATGGCATCGCCCGGCTCGACATGTTCGAGAATGTCCTCGGCGCGGCCGACCGTCGCGATGCCGAAGGCGCGGGCGACGATCGATACATGCGCGTTCGGTGCGCCTTCCTCGAGCACGAGGCCTCTGAGCCTCTCCTTGTCGTAGTCGAGGAGTTCCGCAGGCCCCATGTTGCGCGCGATGATGATGGCGTCGTTCGGCAGGTTCGCCGACAGCGAGGCGAGCGTGACGCCGGTCAGCTGCCGGAGCAGCCGGTTCGCGAGATCGTCGAAATCGTGGAGCCTGTCGCGGATATAAGGATCGGCGGCGCGCTGCAGCCGCGCCCGCGTGTCGTTCTGCACCCGCTCGACCGCCGCTTCCGCCGTGAGGCCGGTCTTCACCGCTTCGAGCATGCGCTGCAGCCAGCCGCGATCGTTCGCGAACATGCGATAGGCCTGCAGCACCTCGCGATGCTCGCCCGCATGGCTGAGGTCTTCCGTCTCCAGCATGTCGTCGATCGAACCGCGCAGCGCATAGACCGCCTGTTCGAGGCGCTTCAATTCGAGCTCGGTATCTTCGGCGATGAGCTTCGTGACATGGACGCGCGGCTCATGCAGCACCGCATGGCCAAGCGCGATGCCTTCGGCGAAGGACGTGCCCTGAATGTGGAAGGGCCGCTGGCGCTTCAGGTCCGGATCGCCGGGCTCGTCGCCGATGAGTTCGGCGACGGCCACGACTTCCGCGAGCACCATCGCAACGGTCTGGAGCGCCTCGACTTCCTCTTCGGTGTAGTGCCGCTTGGTACGGTTCTGCACGACGAGAACGCCGACGACCTTGCCGCTCCTGAGGATCGGCACGCCCATCAGCGACTTGTAGATTTCTTCGCCCGTTTCCGGCCGGTAGGCAAAGCCCGGGTGCGACTGCGCATCGGCAAGATTGAGCGGGCGCGCATGGGCGGCGATGTCGCCGACCAGGCCTTCGCCGACCCGCAGGCGCGTGGCGTGAACGGCGGAGGGCTTCAGACCTTCGGTCGCGGAAAGCTCCAGCTCGCGCGCCTCGTTCATGAGGTAAACGGAGCAGACTTCCGCCACCATGTTGGCAGCGATCAGCACGACGATCTTGTCGAGCCTCTTTTGCGCGCTTTCCGGCTCCGCCATGACCTCGCGCAGCCGACGGAGCAGAATGCGCGGACCACCGACGGAGCCCGGCATCAGTTTCCGTTCCTTTTCCTGCGAAGCGGCGAAGAAGCGACCGTCACGTTGCCCTCGTTACTCGGCGTCGAGTCCATAGGCTGTGTGCAGCGCGCGCACGGCCAGTTCCGTATATTCCGACGAGATCAGCACGCTGACCTTGATCTCCGATGTGGTGATCGCAAGGATATTGATGCCTTTTGCGGCCAATGTCTTGAACATCGTTTGCGCGACGCCCGCATGGCTGCGCATGCCGATACCGATCACGGAAACCTTCACGACATTGATGTCGGTCTTGACTTCCTTGCAGCCGATTTCGGCCTGGGCCTTGCGGATCACGTCTTCGGCGCGGGCAAGCTCCGCCTGCGGCACGGTGAAGGTCATGTCCGTGCTCTTGCCGTCGTCCGACACGTTCTGGATGATCATGTCGACATTGATGGAATTGTCGGCAAGCGGCCCGAAAATGCGCGCCGCCACGCCCGGCTTGTCTTCCACCCTGACGAGGGTCACCTTGGCTTCGTCCTTCGAATAGGCGATGCCGCTCACGACCTGCTGTTCCACGATTTCATCCTCGTCGCAAACAAGAGTACCGGGGCCGTTTCCGCCCGCACCATAAGCCATGTGCGGCGCGTCCGGCGCATCGAAGCTGGAGCGAACCTGCAGCCTTACCCGATGCACCATGGCCAGTTCCACGGATCGCGTCTGAAGCACCTTGGCGCCGAGCGACGCCATCTCCAGCATCTCTTCGTAGCTGATCTTGTCAAGCTTGCGCGCCTTGGAGACGATGCGCGGATCCGTCGTATAGACGCCATCGACATCCGTGTAGATGTCGCAAAGATCGGCCTTCACCGCGGCCGCGATGGCGACCGCGCTGGTATCGGAACCGCCGCGGCCGAGCGTCGTGATTCTGTTGTCGGGCGCGATGCCCTGGAAACCGGCGATGACGGCGACCTGGCCCTCGCCCATGCGGCGCACGATATCGCTGCCGTCGATGTCCTGGATGCGGGCCGCGCCATGCGCGCTGTCCGTGAGGATCGGAATCTGCCAGCCGAGCCAGGACCGCGCCGGAATGCCGATACGCTGCAACTCGATCGAGAGAAGCGCGACCGTGATCTGCTCGCCGCTGGCGACGATCGTGTCATATTCCCGCGCATCGTGGAGCGGCGCCGTTTCCCGGGCCCAGGAGACGAGCTGGTTCGTCGTCCCGGCCATTGCCGACACGACCACGGCGACCTCATGGCCCGCATCGACTTCGCGTTTCACATGGGCGGCCACATTGCGGATGCGCTCGACATCCGCGACCGAGGTGCCGCCGAATTTCATGACCAGCCTGGCCATTGCCTTGAATCCCACTCTCCCCGTCGCCGGGCTTGAACGCCTCGCACAGCTGCGCGCTGGACCGGACCGGGCAGGTCGCCCTATATCATGACCTGTAGACGGATGGACCCGCGCCGCCGGGCGCGGCAATACATACAGGCCCCCGGGCAGAGCCGCAACCTGCGGAAAAGGCCGTGAACCCTCAGAGAACGTAGGGAAACCCTCGCATTATGGCCAGCAAGGCGGAAGGAAAGATGGAGAGCAGCGCCCAGGGAAGCGTCGACCCCGGAGAGATCGCCCGGTTTTCAGCCATGGCCGCCGAATGGTGGGACCCGAAGGGCAAGTTCCGCCCGCTCCACAAGTTCAACCCCACGCGCCTTGCCTATATTCGCGACGAGACGTGCCGGCATTTCGTCCGCGATTCGAAGTCGCCCCGCCCCTTCGAGGGCCTGCGGCTCCTCGATATCGGTTGCGGCGGCGGTCTCCTCTCCGAACCCATGGCCCGGCTCGGCGCCACCATGGTGAGCGCCGATGCCTCGGAGAAGAACATCGCCACGGCCTCCGTCCACGCCGCCGAACAGGGGCTCGACATCGACTATCGCTGCACGACGGCGGAGGCGCTGGCCGAAGCGGGCGAGCGCTTCGACGTCATCCTCAACATGGAAGTGATCGAGCATGTGACGGACCCGATGCGCTTCCTGAAGGATTGCGCCTCGATGCTGAAGCCCGGCGGTCTCATGTTCGTCGCCACGCTGAACCGCACCCTGAAGGCCCATGCGCTCGCCATTGTCGGCGCGGAGTATATTCTGGGCTGGCTGCCGCGCGGCACGCATGACTGGAAGAAGTTCATTACCACGGAAGAGATGGAACGCGGCATCGCCGGCGCGGGGCTCACACTGAAAGACATGACCGGCGTGAGCTACAATCCGCTGACCGACAAATGGTCGCTCTCTTCCGACACGGATGTGAATTACATGGTGACGGCCGCAAGGCCCGCCGAAGGAAAATAGGACAGCAAGGGGGCTGGGAATGACGATCGGGGGATGGCGGCGGCAGGCCGCTGGACGGACCATTGCGTTTGCATGTCTTGCCGTGGCTCTTTCAGCCTGCGGCGAAGAGCCCCCGACGCAGGCCGCCGTGACGCTCGACGAGGCGCGGACCGAGCTTTACGCCCATAGCTGCAAGACCTGTCACGAAGACCCCGCGACGGGCGCGCCGCGAACGCATGACACCATGGCCTGGGCGCCGCGCCTCGCCAAGGGCGACAAGGTTCTCCTCGACAATATCGTGAACGGCTTCAACGGCATGCCTCCGCTCGGCCAGTGCATCGAATGCGATGCGGACGACTTTCTTGCGCTGACGCATTTCATGGCCGCGCCTTCGGCTGCGGGCGAAGGGAACGAAGAAGGGGAACAACCGTGATGATGTCGCGCCGCCGCCTGCTGCAATATGCGGCCTCCGCCTCTGCCCTCGCCGCGACGGGCGCCATCCCCGGCGCGATCGCTCATGCTTTCGCCGACGAACCCGGCAAGCGCGTCATTCCCTGGAAGAACTGGTCCGGCGGACAGAGCTGCACGCCTTCCGTGCGCATCGCGCCGTCCGATGAGGCCGAACTCGCGAAGATCGTCACGGGCAGCGCAACGCCGGTCCGCGCCGTCGGTGCGGGCCACTCCTTCTCCGGCCTTGTGCCGACGGAGGGGACGCTTCTCTCGCTCGATCGCATGAGCGGTCTCGTATCCGCAGACCCGGCGGCAGGACGCGCGACGTTCAAGGCGGGCACAAGGCTCGGCGCGACGGGCGCGCTTCTCGCCGACAACGGCCTCGCGCTCGACAACATGCCCGACATCAACAAGCAGACCATAGCCGGCGCGATCTCGACCGCCACGCATGGCACGGGCTCCGATATCGGTTCGCTCTCGACTTTCGTGGCGGGCATGCGGCTGATGACGGCGTCGGGCAATGCGCTCGACATCGATGCGGCGAAGACGCCCGACCTTCACCAGGCCGCGCGCGTCTCGCTCGGCGCGCTTGGCATCGTGACGGAGACGACCCTGTCCGCGCGGCCGCTCTACAAGCTGAAACGCCGCACATGGACCGCGCCCGTCGAGGAGATGCTGGAAGCAGCGCCGGAGCTGTGGACGAAGCACCGCAACTTCGAATTCTACTACATTCCCTATTCGGGAATGACGATCGGCATCGTCAACGACCTGACCGACGAGGCGGAAACCCCAGAGCCCGTGAATGAAGACGATGATGGACTGCGCCAGTTGCAGCAGTTGCAGGACTGGCTCGGCTGGGCGCCATCCGCACGGCGCTGGGTGATCCAGACGATCCTCGGCGGCATGGAGCCCGAGGAGCGCGTCGACTTCTCGCACAAGACGCTTTCGACCGAGCGGAACGTGCGCTTCAACGAGATGGAATATCACCTGCCGCGCGAGGCAGGCCCGCAGGCCCTGCGCGAGATCATCGCGGCCATAGAAGACAACAATATCGAGGTCTTCTTCCCCATCGAATTCCGCACGGTGGCGCCCGACGACATCTGGCTGAGCCCGTTCTACAAGCGCGAAAGCTGCTCGATCGCGGTGCATCGCTATCACGAAAAGGACTACACGCCCTACTTCACCGCAATCGAACCGATCTTCCGGAAACATGAAGGCCGCCCGCATTGGGGCAAGCTCCACACGCTGAAAGCGGAGGATTTCGCGAGCCTCTATCCGAAGTGGCGGGACTTTCTCGAAATGCGCGAGACCCTCGACCCGGAGGGCAAGTTTCTCAATCCGCATCTCAGGCATGTATTCGGGGTGGCGTCGTAGAGCCTCCTTCCTTCAGCAGTCTTCGCGACTCTTGAAAGGGAAGCCGGATGCCTAGTTCGCGTTTCCGCGCGGCAGGATAGGAAGAGGCGCGACCTCGACGCCTTCCTCGATCAGTTCGCGCGCTTCCTCGGGTGTCGTTTCGCCATAGATGTCGCGATGCTCTGTCTCGCCGTAATGGATGCGGCGCGCCTCCTCGGCAAATGCGTCACCCACATAGTCGCAATTCTCTTCGACATGTTTCTTGAGCGCGAGCATCATCATGCTCATCTTGTGCGCGATCTCAGCCGGCGTATCGGCGCCGCCGCTCCGGCCTGCGCCCTTGGCGATGTTTGGCGCCATCAGCGCCTTCCTCACATCCGGGCTGCCGCAATGCGGACAGCTGATCTCGCCCGCGGCAAGCTGCCGGTCGAATGTTTCCGACGAGGCGAACCAGCCATCGAAGTCATGGTCGCGGTCGCAGCAAAGTGCGTAACGGATCATGACGCCTGCCTTGGCGCATCGATGGCCGGAAGGCCGAAACCCCGGTCATGGCCGAGCGAAGGCACGCGGCCGCGCGCTTCGGCAATGAGCGCCGTATCGATCTCGGCAAGGATCACGCCGGGCTCGTCATGCGCGGCTTCGGCGACGATCTCGCCCCATGGCGCGATAATGAGGCTGTGGCCATAGGTCACCCGCCCGCATTCATGCTTGCCGCCCTGGGCGGGCGCCATCACGAAGCAGCCAGTCTCGATCGCCCGCGCCTTGAGAAGCGTGTGCCAATGCGCCTCGCCTGTCTGCTTGGTGAAGGCGGCGGGCACGGCGAGGAAATCGGCGCCCGCTTGCGCCAGCGTGCGGTAGAGATGCGGAAAGCGGACATCGTAGCAGATGGTGAGGCCGAGCCTCCCCCATGGCAGCCGCACGAGGGCGGCCTCCCGCCCCGCTTCGTAATTCTTGCTCTCACGATAGGATTCGCCGCCCGCGAGATCGACATCGAACATGTGGATCTTGTCGTAGCGCGCAACGATCTCGCCAGAGGGCGAGAGAAGGAAGGAGCGGTTCGCCACCTTCTCGGCGGAAAGGCGGATGGCAATCGAGCCGATCAGCAGCCAGACCTGCTTCTCGGCCGCGAGCGTGCGAAATGCCTCGAGCGCCGGATCGTCCTTCTCCTCGCGCACCTTGCCGAAAAGATCCTGCGCCTTCGAGACGAGCAGAGACGTCATTTCCGGCGTCGCGATGAAACCGGCGCCCTCCGCCGCCGCCCGGGAGATGAGCGCCGAGGCGGAGGCCACATTCTCAGCGACATCCATCGAACTGCGCATCTGGACGCAGGCAGCGGTGAATCTGGATGAGGGCCTTGTCATGGATCGTCAGGCGGCAAGCATCGCGTCGAGCTTGCCGGCCGCATCGAGCGCGTAAAGATCGTCGCAACCGCCGACATGCGCCTCGCCGATGAAAATCTGCGGCACCGTATGGCGGCCATGCGCCCGGCTCATCATTTCCTTCCGCTTGTCGGCATTCATGCCCACATCGATCTCGGTGAAGGAGACGCCCTTCTTCTCGAGGAGCCCTTTCGCCCTGAAGCAATAGGGGCAGAGCATGGTCGTATAGATCGTCACATCCGCCATGGCGGTACTCCGGAAACAAACCAGAAAATGGCGTAAACGCCTGAAATATCTCTCTCCATCATATAGAGGCCCCGCCCGCCGGTACAACCCGGGCAAGACAAAGCACGGAAACCTCCGCCGCCCCGGCCTGAACCAGCACCCGGGCGCAGGCTTCCGCCGTGGCGCCCGTGGTCATCACATCGTCCACCAGCACCACATGCCGGTCCCTGACCGCCGCGTCGCCGCCGGGCGAAAGACGAAAGGCGCCTTTCACGTTGCGGCGCCGCTGGTCCCCCGAAAGCCCGACCTGGGGCCGGGTGGCGCGGACCCTCTGGAGGAGCTCCGGCATGTAGACGAGCCCCGAGCGCCGCGCCAGCGCGCGGGAAAGCTCCGCCGACTGATTGAAGCGGCGGGAAAAGAGCCGCCGGCGATGGAGAGGCACCGGCGCAACGATATGGGCATGAGGCAGGATGTCGGCGCCGATCCGGGCGAGCCATCCGGCAAAGGCCGGCGCCGCCTCCATCCGGTCGCTGTATTTGAAGCGGTGGATGAGCCGCGCCGCGAGATCGTCATAGCGCATCACGGCGCGGGCCCGCGCATAGGACGGCGGATAGGCGATCGCCGTGGCGCTCACCGCACCTTCCCCGGCCTCGAAGGGAAAAGGGACGCCCGTGACGGCGCACCAGGGCCGTTCCAGAAAGTCGATTTCGCGCCAGCACGATCCGCAGACGGTCGCATGTTCGGAAACCGCCTCCCCGCAAGCAAGGCAGAGCGGCGGCAAGGCGATATCGGCAAAGCGGGAAAACCCCGCCCGCGCCGCGCCGAGAAATGCCGTAAAGCCGCCGGTTGCCACCCGCTTCTCCCCCGATATCGGTGGAAGCCTAGCACGAGATCGGGAGCGCCCGCTCCGGCCTTGCGGGATCGGGCCCGCGCACCCATGATGCGCGCCATGCCAGCCCCCGACACACACATGACTATTTTCGACCGCACGCTGCTCCGGCAGCGGCGTAACCGTGCGGCGGCCGGGTTCGGCGAGTTCGATTTCCTGGTGCGCCGGGCCGCCGACGACATTGCAGGGCGGATCGCCGCCGCAAACCGGAGTTTCCCCGTAGCGGCCGATCTCGGCGCGCGGGGCGGCTCGCTTGCCCGGGCCATCGCCGGAGAAGGGATCGGCGCCGACAAGATCGGCCTCCTTGTCTCCGCCGACATGTCGCTATCCATGCTCGCCGAAGCGCCCGGCCCGCGCATGGTGGCAGACGAAGAGGCCCTGCCCTTCGCTCCGGCAAGCCTCCATCTCGTGACGAGCATCCTCTCCCTCCATGCGGCGAACGACCTGCCCGGCGCGCTTATCCAGATTCGCCGGGCGCTGAAGCCCGACGGGCTTTTCATGGCGGCGATCTTTGGTGGCGAGACATTGACGGAACTCCGCCAGTCCTTCGCGGCGGCGGAAATCGAGATGGAGGGCGGGCTCTCGCCGCGCGTCGCGCCCTTTGCCGACCTGAGGGACATTGGCGGGCTGCTGCAGCGCGCGGGCTTCGCCCTGCCGGTCGCCGATACGGACCGCGTGACCGTGCGCTACCGCAATCCGATCCGCCTGCTCGCGGACCTGCGCGGCATGGGCGAAACGAACGTCATGACGGAGCGGCGGCGCACGCCGCTCCGGCGGGCGACGCTGATGCGGGCCATGGAAATCTACCGGGAGAAGTTCGGATTGCCGGACGGGCGCGTGCCCGCGACCTTCGACATTGTCATCGCGACGGGATGGGCGCCGCATGAAAGCCAGCAGAAGCCGCTTCGGCCCGGCAGCGCCGAAGCGCGGCTTGCGGACGCATTGGGCAGCACGGAACGCAAGGCCTGAGCCTCAGAGCGAGGCGAGGCCTTCCACAATCTTCGCATAGAAGGATGTATTGAGCGCCGTGCCGATCGAATTGGCGGCAACGATGATGACGAGCGAAATGCCGGCCGCAATCAACGCATATTCGATGGCGGTCGCGCCTTCTTCCTTCCGGACAAAGCTTCGCAGAAACTTCGCTACACCCTTCATGGCCGTCCCTTTCCCGGGCGCGGCCCTCACAGAAGGTCGCGCAGAACCGCCACCAGCGGTTCGTCCGCGGGTGGCATCGGATAATCCCGGAGCCGTGCCGGGCGTACCCATTGCAGCGCCTGTGCCTCGAGAGCCCTCACCTCGCCTTCCCAACGCCGGCAGACATAAAGCGGCATCAGCAGGTGAAACGTCTCATACTCGTGGCTCGCGAAGGTCAGCGGCGCAAGACAGGCCTTCGCGACGTCGATGCCGAGTTCTTCCTTGAGCTCCCGGATGAGGCACGCCTCGGGCGTCTCGCCCGCCTCGACCTTTCCGCCCGGAAACTCCCAAAGGCCCGCCAGCGGCTTGCCCTCGGGACGGCGGGCAATCAGCACCCGCCCATCGGCATCGACAAGCGCGCAAGCCGCGACGAGTACGAGCCGCTTCGGCCCGCCCGCATCGCTCCCGCGCTTGTCGTCCATGCTTGCGCCTATTGGTTAAGGATTTCTGCCGCTACCGGCCTGAAGGGACATTGCTTCGGAATTTAGTTAATTCCGCGCAAAGAGATCAGCTCCGGTAATCCGCATTGATGCGGATATATTCGTAGGTGAGATCGCAGGTCCAGACCGTGGCCGACGCCTTGCCGACGCCGACATCGACCTCGATGCCGATATCGGACCCCTTCATGTGTTTCGCGACCGGGGTTTCGTCATAGCCCGGAACCGCCATGCCGCTCTTTGCGACATCGACGCCGCCAATGCGGATGGCGAGCTTGTCGCGATCCGCCGCCTCGCCCGACTTGCCGACCGCCATGACGATCCGGCCCCAATTCGCATCCTCGCCCGCGATCGCGGTTTTCACGAGCGGCGAATTGGCGATGGCCATGCCGATGCGCCGCGCCGCCTGGTGGCTTTGCGCGCCCGCCACCGCGATGCGGATGAACTTCGTCGCGCCCTCTCCATCCTTCACGACCTGGTGTGCCAGATCGAGCATCAGATCGTCGAAAGCGGCGCGGAACTCGCGCAGCCGCGGATCGCTCGCGCGGGTGACCGGAGCCTCGTCCTTCATGGCGGCGCCCGTCGCGAAAACGAGCACGCTGTCGGATGTGGATGTGTCGCTGTCGACCGTGATGGCGTTGAAACTGTCGCGCACGCTGAGCAACAGCAGGGTCTGCAGGATTTTCGCCGGGATTGCCGCATCGGTGAAGATGAAGACGAGCATGGTGGCAAGGTCGGGCGCGATCATGCCCGAGCCCTTGGCGATGCCGTTGATCGTGACTTCCGCGCCGCCCACCCTGACCTTGCGCGTTGCAAGCTTCGGATAGGTGTCGGTCGTCATGATGGCGCGCGCGGCATCGCTCCATTTGTCCTCGGAGGCGGAGGCGAGCGCAGTCTCGATGCCCTTCACCACGGGTTCGGGGTCCATCGGCTGGCCGATCACGCCGGTCGAGGCGATGAACACGTCCTTCTGGCGGCAATTACCGGCCTGCGCGGCGGCCGCCGCCGTCGCCTTGACCGTCGCCACGCCCGCCTTGCCGGTAAAGGCGTTGGAATTACCCGAATTGACGACGAGCATCCTGCCCTCGCCGCCTTCGGCGAGGCTGTTGCGACACCATTCGACGGGCGCGGAAGCTGTCTTCGACGTCGTGAAGACGCCGGCGGCCTGCGTGCCTTCCGCCATTCTGGCGACGAGAAGATCCGTCCGGCCCTTATACTTGATGCCCGCCTCGGCAGTGCCGAGCAGGACGCCGCCGACGGGCGGAAGCTTCGCATAGGTCTTCGGCGCGAGCGGCGAAACCTTGGCTGCGGCCTTCTTCACCGGCTTCTTTGCCGCCTTGCGGCTCGCTTTCGCCGGCGCCGCTGCCTTCGGAGCGGCGGCAACGGGCTTCTTCGCCTTCGCGACCTTGCGCTTTGCGCGGCTCTGCTTCGCCTTGCTGTGCGGCTTCGCCTTGGCCTTGCCGCTGACCTTGCGCTTCGGCTTCACCGAAACTTTCGCACTTTTCCTGACCGCCATACGCCGCTCCGCCTGCCACGCGTTCCGATGATTATTCCTGCGGCACGATCTGCGGACGTCCGCCCGACGGTGCTGCTTCGCCGACGCCGATAATCTCGATCTTTGCGTCCTTGCGCAAACTTTCCATGAGCTTCTGCCCCTCTTCGCGGGCGAGCAGACGGAAGATGTCTTCCTCCGCTTCCTCGAAGCTCGGCTTCTCCATTTTGCGGAAGGCGATGACCTCGATCAGATGCCAGCCGAAGGGCGACTGGACGGGGGCGGAAATATCTCCCGCCTCCATCGAGAAGACGGCATTCGCGAAGGGCTCGACCATGTCTTCCTTGCTGAACCAGCCGAGATCGCCGCCATCGGCGCCGCTGCCATCCTTCGAATGTTCGTTGGCGGCTTCCTCAAAGCTCTTGCCGCCTGCGATCTCGGCAGCGATCTTCGCCGCCTGTTCCTGCGTATCGACCAGGATGTGGCGCGCATGCGCCTCCTGCTCGGGCGGCGCGGATGCAATATTCTTGTCATACCAGGCGCGGACGGATTCATCGCTCACCCGGTCCTGCATGAGCTGAACCCAGTAGAAGTCGCGCAGGGCCTTCTCGTTGAAATATTCCTGACGCCGCTTCACCGCCGGATCGTCGCCCGCATTCTGCTTCTCGGCGGCAAGCGCCACGATCCGCCGGTCGATCAGGTGCCCGAGCAGGAACTGGAACCGGGCATTGGGCTCGAGCCGGGCCAGCGCCGCGCTCAACTCCTCATCCGCGAATGAGAGGTCCGAATAGCGGATCGGCGTGCCGTCGACGGTCGCGACGACTTCATCGGCAACCTCCTCCTGGGCGGACGCGCCCCCTGGGCGGACGCGCCCCCTGGCCCGAGAAGCGGCATGGCCAGCGCCAGAACGGCGAAAAGGCGGGCGGGCAAGGGCATGGGACGATCCTTCCTTTTGAAACCAGAAGCAGGCAGCGGCCAAATGCCGCCATGGGCGTTTGCAAACGGCCCGAGACAACCGGCACGAAGCGGCAGAATTTGGGCGGGCCATAATGGCGAGCGCCCGTGAGCCACACAAGCGCCACAGAGCGGGCCTACCCAAGGTGGAAATGGACGAAATCCGGCGGTTTCGCTCGGCTCTCCGGGCGCTACGGGGGTGCCTCGTTCGATTGACAAGCATGGTATGCCCCCTTACATCGGAGGCGCACCGCAAGAGGAATTTGACCTGATGGCAGGCTTTGGCGCGCTCGCCAAGCGTCTTTTCGGCTCCTCCAACGACCGGAAGATCAAGGCATACAAAGCCCGCGTCGACGCGATCAACGCGCTCGAAGCGGATATGGCCTCCCTTAGCGACGAGGCCCTGAAGGCAAAGACCGTCGAGTTCCGCGCCCGGCTCGCGGGCGGAACCACGCTCGACGAACTCCTGCCCGAGGCCTTCGCAGCCGTCCGGGAAGCGGCCAAGCGCGCGCTCGGCCAGCGCCATTACGATGTCCAGCTCATCGGCGGCATGGTGCTCCACGAGGGCAATATCTCGGAAATGAAGACCGGCGAAGGCAAGACACTCGTCTCGACGCTTGCCGCCTATCTGAACGCGCTGCCCGGCAAGGGCGTCCACATCGTCACCGTGAACGACTATCTGGCTAAGCGCGACGCGGAATGGATGGGCCAGGTGCATCGCTTCCTCGGCCTCGAGGTGGGCGTCATCCTGCACGGGCTCGACGACAACCAGCGCCGCGAGGCCTATGCCGCCGACATTACCTACGCGACGAACAACGAGCTCGGCTTCGACTATCTGCGTGACAATATGAAGTATCAGCTGGCCGCAATGGTCCAGCGCGGTCATCACTTCGCCATCGTGGACGAAGTGGACTCGATCCTGATCGACGAGGCGCGCACGCCGCTCATCATTTCAGGCCCCCTCGACGACAAGTCGGACCTCTATCTCTCGATCGACGACGTGATTCCGCTGATCAGCGACGAGGACTACGAACTCGACGAGAAGCAGCGCACGGTGAACCTCACCGAAGACGGCAACGAGCGCATCGAACAGATTCTCAGGGAACGCGGCATCCTTGCGGAGGGCAGCCTCTACGATATCGAGAACATCTCGATCGTTCATCATGTGAACAACGCGCTCAGGGCCCACAAGCTCTTCCAGAAGGACAAGGACTACATCGTCAAGGCAGGCAAGGTCGTCATCATCGACGAGTTCACCGGCCGCATGATGGAGGGCCGCCGCTATTCCGACGGCTTGCACCAGGCGCTCGAAGCCAAGGAGCGCGTGCAGATCCAGCCGGAAAACCAGACGCTTGCCTCCATCACCTTCCAGAACTATTTCCGCATGTACGAGAAGCTCTCGGGCATGACCGGCACGGCGCTGACGGAAGCGACGGAATTCGGCGACATCTACGGCCTCGAGGTGATCGAGATCCCGACCAACAAGCCGGTCGCCCGCGTGGACGAAGACGACGAGGTCTACCGGACCGCGCGCGAGAAATACGAGGCGATGATCGTCGAGATCGAGGAATGCGAGAAGCGCGGCCAGCCCGTTCTCGTCGGCACGACCTCGATCGAGAAATCCGAAACGCTCGCCGAACTGCTGAAAAAGAAGAAGGTGAAGCACAAGGTGCTGAACGCACGCTACCACGAGCAGGAAGCGCATATCGTGGCGCAGGCGGGCGTTCCCGGCGCCGTCACCATCGCCACCAACATGGCGGGCCGCGGCACGGACATTCAGCTCGGCGGCAATCTTGAAATGCGCATCGCCGACGAGACGGCGGGCATCGAGGACCCGGCGGCGCTTGCCCGCAAGACGGAGGAAATCCGCGCCGATGTCGAAGCGAAGAAGGCCGAAGCGCTTGCCGCCGGCGGTCTTTACGTGATCGGCACCGAGCGGCATGAAAGCCGCCGCATCGATAACCAGCTTCGCGGCCGCTCGGGCCGTCAGGGCGACCCCGGCCGTTCGAAATTCTACCTCTCTCTCGAAGACGACCTGATGCGCATCTTCGGCACCGACCGCATGGACGGCATGCTGCAGAAGCTCGGCCTCGAGGAAGGCGAAGCCATCGTCCACCCCTGGATCAACAAGGCGCTCGAAAAGGCGCAGCAGAAGGTGGAAGCGCGGAACTACGACATCCGCAAGAACCTGCTGAAATTCGACAATGTGATGAACGACCAGCGCCGCGCGATCTTCGAGCAGCGCATCGAACTGATGCGCGCCGAAGATGTGTCGGAGACGGTGGACGACATGCGCAACCAGGTCATCGACGATCTGGTGGCAAAGCATGTCCCCGAAAAGGCCTATGCCGAGCAGTGGGACCTCGCGGGCCTCAAGGAAGAGGTGCAGAAGACGCTCGACCTCGACCTTCCCATCGTCGAATGGGGCGAGGAAGAAGGCATTGCCGACGAGGAAATCCGCGAGCGCATCCGCTCCGCCTCCGACCGCTACATGGCGGCCAAGGCCGCGCAGGTCGGCCCCGATCTCATGCGCCAGGTCGAGAAGGCGGTGCTCCTCCAGACGCTCGACCATCATTGGCGCGACCACCTGCTGATGCTCGATCATCTGCGCCAGGCGGTGGGCCTGCGCGGCTATGCACAGCGCGATCCGCTCAACGAATACAAGTCCGAAGCGTTCGAGCTTTTCGAAAGCCTGCTTGCAAGGCTGCGCGAGGACGTGTCGCGCCAGCTCTCGGTCGCCCAGTTCGTCACGCGCGAACAGGCGCCGCGGCTCGAAGACGAACAGCTGCCGGAAATGCATGCCCATCACACCGACCCCATGACGGGTGAGGATGAGATGGCCGATGGCGAGACGCTTCAGCGCACGGTGCGCAACGATCCGGGTATAGCCGTGGACCCGAACGACCCGCGCACCTGGGGCAAGGTCTCGCGCAATGCGCCCTGCCCTTGCGGCTCGGGCAAGAAGTTCAAGCATTGCCACGGCGCGATCTGATCGCTCGTTGGGCAAAATAAAAAGAGCCGCACTTTCGAGTGCGGCTCTTTTCTTTTGTGCGACGTGAACGTCAGGCCCTGTGCCCTGCCGAACCCGCCTTCTTCAAATGATGGCCGGCGAGGAAGTAATGCGCCGCCGCCCAGACATTCAGCATCGCCGTGCCGAACAGCGCCCAGCGCAGCGACTGATTGCCCATGCCGAGCGTGTAGTTGAAGAAGTCGGACAGGATGCCGACGAATTGCGGGCCGAAGCCGAGGCCGATGATGTTGATGATGAAGAGCATCACGGCCGAGGCGAGCGCGCGCTTCGCAGGCGGCGTCAATGTCTGGATCATTGCGAAGGACGGCCCGAGATAGAAGGCGCCGAGAAAAGCCATCGGGATATAGATGACCCAGAGGATCGAGACGCCGTGATTGCCGATATAGAAGGCCGGCCAATTGTCCGTCAGATAGAAGGCCACGATGAAAGGCACCACCGCGATCTTCGCCCAGGCGACGACCCATGTGTTCCAGCGCACATCTCTTGCGGCGAGCTTGTCCGTCAACCGCCCGCCGAAATAGGCGCCGAGGCCGCCGATGATGCCGACCATGACGGCGAGATAGGTCGAGACTTCGCCGATCGACATGCCATGCGTGCGGATCAGGAAGGCCGGTCCCCACATCACGCCGCCATAACCGACGAAGGAGGTGATGGTGACGCCGATCACGACATGGCGCGCCGCCGCCGTGCGCCAGAGATGGCTGAAGCCCTCTTTCACGATCACCCGGCCGGTGCGGAAATTGAGCGGCGTGTCGTGCTTTTCGGGCGCAATACCATCGGCGCCGCCGCGCGGCGGCTCGACCAGCGTATAGCGCACGATGAGCGCGAGGATGAGGCCCGGCAGGCCCACCACGAAGAAGGCGGCGCGCCAGCCATACCAGACCGCGACCCAGCCGCCGACAAGGAAACCGATCATCACGCCGAAATAGACGCCGAGCGAATAGATCGCCATGGCGCTGGCGCGCTCCTCCGGCGCATACATGTCGGCGATCATGGAATGCGAAGGCGGGCTCGACCCCGCCTCGCCGATGCCGACGCCGATGCGCGCAAGCGCAAGCTGCCAGAAATTCTGCGCGAGGCCGCAAACGGCGGTCATGCCGCTCCATATCGCAATCGCCCAGGCGATGATGTTGCGCCGGTTGCCGCGGTCGGCGACAAGCGCGATCGGAATGCCGAGCGTTGCGTAGAAGATCGCAAAGGCGATGCCGGAAAGAAAACCGAGCTGCGTGTCGGTCAGCAGGAGATCCGCTTTTACGGGCTCGAGCAGAATGCCCATGATGTTGCGGTCCACATGGCTCGACGTGTAGCCGAGCACGAGGATCGTCAGCGCATATCGCCTGTATGCCGGTGACAGGGTTCCCGGCACCCCGTCTTTTGCCGCCGCTGCTTCGGCCATTCGTTTCCCCTCTCGCTTTCGTATTTGTTTTGTCAAACTCTAGAGACGCCTGCGGATGCCCGCAATCTCCCGGGTTTGCTTGCGGCGCGGCATTCCCCTGCCATAATCCCCGGCAATGATAAGCCCCACAGGGAGAGGCCCAGATGTCCGCCACGAAACCGACGCCCTTCAGCATCGACGTTCCGCAAGGGAAGCTTGATGCCATTCTCGCCAAGGTCCGCGCTTATGAATGGGGCGACATGCCCGAGATCGCGCCGGGCGGCGACCGCTGGGCCTATGGCGCCGACATGGACTACATGAAGGAGCTGTGCGCCTGGTGGACGGAGAAGTTCGACTGGCGCGCGGCAGAAAAGAAGCTCAACGCCCTTCCGCAGTTCCACGCCGAGGTGGACGGCCAGAAGGTCCACTTCATTCATGTGAAGGGCTCGGGCGCCAATCCGGAAAACCTCATCCTTACACATGGCTGGCCGGGCTCGGTCTTCGAATTCTACGGCGTCATCGAGCGCCTCGCCCATCCCGAGAAGTTCGGCGGCAAGGCGGAAGACGGCGTGAACGTCGTCGCGCCCTCGCTTCCGGGCTATGCCTTCTCCGGCAAACCGAAAAAACCTCTCGGTCCGAAAGCGACGGCGGCGCTCTGGGACAAGCTGATGCGCGATGTGCTCGGCTACGGCACCTACATCGCGCAGGGCGGCGACTGGGGCTCGGTCGTCTCCGGCTGGCTTGCCTATAATCATTCCACCGCCAAGGGTGGCGGCTGCAAGGCCGTGCATCTCAATATGTGGGGCGTTCGCCCGTCGGTCCTTCCGGAGACGGAGGAAGAGCAGAAATGGGCGGCGGGCGCCGCCATGACGTTCGAACTCGAAAGCGCCTATCTGCGCCTGCAGATGACGAAACCGCAGACGCTCTCCTACGCGATGATGGACAGCCCCGTCGGCGCCGCCGCCTGGATCACGGAGAAATTCCACGGCTGGTCCGACCGGCGCGGCAAGGACGGCAAGGAGCACATCGAGAATGCCTTCACCAAGGAGCAGCTCCTCACCAACATCATGATCTATCTGGTGACCGATACATTCGGCACGGCGACCTGGTTCTATCGCGGCATGTTCGAGGAAGGCGGCACCAACATGGCGCCGGGAACGAAGGTCGAGATTCCCACCGGCATCGCGAACTTCCCGAAGGAGTTTCTCGTCTTCCCGCCGCGCAGCATGGTGGAAAAGGGATACAACATCGTCCGCTGGACCGACTTCGAGCGCGGCGGCCATTTTGCCGCCCTCGAGACCGGCGAAGTCTTCGCCAACGACGTTCTCGCCTTCGTCAACCAGGTGAAAGGCTGAGCGCGCCATGACCCATCGCATCGTCCCCGCCGATCCTTTCTCCATCCGCGTTTCGGATGGCGAGATCGACGATCTGAAGCGCCGTCTGGGCGCAACGCGTTTCCCGAACGAACCGCTCGGCAACGAACATTGGGACTACGGCACGAACCTCTCCTATATGGAGCGTCTGGTCGAGTATTGGCGCGACGATTTCGACTGGCGCGCGCAGGAAGAAAAGCTCAACCGCTTTCCGCAATATCGCGCGACGCTGACGGATGACGAGGGCGAGGATCACACGATCCACTTCATCTATGAGCGCGGCTCGGGCGACAACCCCGTTCCGCTCATCCTCACGCATGGTTGGCCGTCGACCTTCCGCGAATTTCTCGACGTCGTGGACCTGCTCGCTCATCCGGAAAAATACGGCAAGCAAGGCCCGGCCTTCGATGTGATCGTGCCCTCGCTCATTGGCTACGGTTTCTCGTCGCTCCCGCGAATTCCGATCGGCCCGTCGAAAATTGCCGATCTCTGGCACCGCCTGATGACGGAGGTGCTCGGCTACGACCGCTATGCGGCGGAAGCAGGCGACTGGGGCAGCTTCGTCACCTCGCGCCTCGCCCTCCAGCATGCCGACAGCCTGATGGGCATTCACCTCACCATGCTGCCGCTCCGGCCCCATCTAAAGCATGAGAGCCAGCAGCCAGTGAGCGAGGAGGAAGGCCACTGGATCGCGAAAATGCAGAAATGGTGGCGGCAGGAGGAAGGCTACCGCTCCATCCAGTCCACCAAGCCGATGGCCCTTGCCTTTGCCGTGACGGACAGCCCCGCCGGCCTTGCGGGCTGGCTGGCGGACAAATATTACCGCCTCGGCGATACCGACAAGACCGACACCATGGAAGGCATGATCGCGCGCTTTCCCTTCGACACGATACTCACCCAGTTCTCGATCTACTGGTTTACCGGCACGATCAATTCCGCGAACACGCTTTACAAGGCAGGCCCCGCCGAGGGCTCGGCGCTTCTCAAGCCCGGCGAAAGGGTGAGGGTGCCGACCGCCTATTCCGAATACCCCATCGACACGCTGCCCGACACGCCGCGCAGCTGGGCGGAACGAAGTTACGATATCGTGGGTTGGCGCATGATGGACCGTGGCGGGCATTTTGCGGCAATGGAGGAGCCCGAGCTCTTTGCCGACGACGTGCGCGATGCGTTCCGCGATATGGGGATCACCTCCGGAACGGCGGGTAAATGACGCTCGATCAGGGATTGGCCTTTGGCATCCTGGTGCTCGCGCTCGTGCTTTTCGCATCGGGCCGCTTCCGCCATGACGTTGTGGCCCTGATCGCCCTGATCGCCGTGTCCCTGGCAGGCCTTGTGGGCCCGAACCAGATTCTTTCCGGTTTCGGCCACCCCGCCGTCATCACCGTGGCGGCGGTTCTCGTCGTGTCGGAAGCCTTGCGCAGCTCCGGCCTCGTCGATGTGGTGGTGCAGCGCATATTGCCCCTCACGCGCACAACGACCGGTCATATCGGCATCATGACCGCCGTCGTCGCCCTCGCTTCCTCCTTCATGAACAATGTAGGCGCGCTGGCTGTCATGCTGCCTGTGGCGCTTGCCACGGCGGCGGAACGGGGAAGGCCCGCCGCGATCATTCTCATGCCGATCGCCTTCGGCTCCATGCTCGGCGGCATGATCACGCTGATCGGCACACCGCCCAACATCATCATTGCGAGTTTCCGGGGGAGCTATAGCGACGGCCCGTTCGGCATGTTCGATTTTGCCTGGGTCGGGCTTCCCGTCGCCATCATCGGCATCCTCTTCATTGCGCTCGGCGGCTGGCGCCTCATTCCCCGCGAGCGCAAGGGCGGCGCGTCGCCCGAAGAAATGTTCAGCATCGAGGAATATGTGATCGAGGTGAAGGTGGGCGAGAAGAGCCCGCTTGCCGGAAAGCGCGTGACGCATCTCGAACTTGCGACAGGCGAGGACATAACTCTCGCGGCGCGGGTCCGCAGCGACGGGCAGCTGACGCGGCCTGAGTCATGGCAGCCCATCGAAGCCGGCGACATCTTCATCCTGCGCGCCGATCCGGCCGATCTCGGCGATCTGCTCGACAAGCACGGTCTCGAGCTCATCCCTTCCAGCGAAGAAGAGCATGCGGAGATCAAGAGCGCCGACCTGCGCCTTTCCGAAGCGATCGTTGGGCCGAATTCCGCCCTTGCGGGTTTCGGGCCGCGGACGCTGACGCGCATGTCGCAGGGACGCTACAAGCTTTTCGCCGTAGCGCGGCGGGGACAGCCGATCAGCGGCCGCCTGCATAATGTGCGGTTTCAGACCGGCGACGTTCTCCTGTTGCAGACGGCGGAGGATCAGGATCCGGCTCTTTCAAGTGAACTCGGCCTGTTGCCGCTGCCCGAGCGCGGGCTGCGGCTCGGCGGCGGCCGGAAGCTCGGCATCGCCTTTGCGATTTTCGCAGGCGCCATCGGCCTTTCCATGACGGGTGTGCTGCCCATCGCCGTCGCATTTCTGGCCGCCATCGTTCTCTATCTTCTCACCGGTATCCTGCCGCTGCGCGATCTCTACCGGCATATCGACTGGACGATCATCGTGCTGCTCGGTGCCATGATCCCGGTCGGTCAGGCATTGCAGAACACGGGCGCCGACCGCCTGATCGCGGAAAGCATCGTCGGGCTTGCCGGCACATTGCCGCTCTGGGCGCTGATCGCGCTGCTTCTCGTCGTCACCATGGCGATCACCGACATCATCAACAATGCCGCGACCGCACTCATCATGGCGCCGATCTCCATCGCGATCGCCCAGGCACTCGATGTGAACCCCGACGCTTTCCTCATGACGGTCGCGATCGGAGCAAGTTGCTCTTTCCTGACCCCGATCGGACATCAGTCGAACACACTCGTCATGGGACCGGGGGGATACAAGTTTTCGGACTACTGGCGGCTCGGTCTGCCGCTCGAGATCGTGGTGACGCTTGTCGCCGTGCCCGCGATCCTGCTGATCTGGACCTGATCAGATGCGGGCGGGAACGCCCGCGCCGATATCGATCCAGCTCGTATTCTCGTAACCGAGAATTTCGTAAGGGCCCGGATCGTAGACGAGAGATTCCAGCGTGCCGAAATAGGAAATGATCATCCAGCGTCCGGATGGGGAATGGCGCATGGGCAGCGTCAGCACTTCCACGCGCTCGATGAGATTCTCGCGGCGGCTGCGAATGAGATTCCATCGGCCGCAAGGCGTCGAAATCTGATGCCTGATCAAGTTGAGATAATCGGGCCGGATCTGCGGCTGCATGAGATCGAGCGTATTGCTGCCGGTCGGGTCGAAGCCGAGCGCGCGGCAAACCGCCGTACCGGTGAGACGCTGCAGGATGAGATCGTCCGAGACAACTTCGAGAATGGTCACTGCCGGCATCAACGCGGCAATGCGGCCCGGGCTGAAATCGCCCCGGTCGGGAACGAAGTCCCGCTTCGGCAGACTGTCCCAGTAACCGAAGAATGTTCGGGCACCTGCAGTCTGCAACACATCTGGCTCGGCAAGCATGACCTGTCCTGGCGCGGTGAGAACCGGAACGACAGGCTAAGTTCTAGGCAATCATGCTTAACGGCAAGTGAATCGCGCGCGTCGCAGGATCAGGACAACCCGAGACGTCCCATGGCGAGAAATTTCTCGCGGCGGGTGCGGCGGAGCGAGTCGGCATCGAGCTTTTCGAGCCCCTTGAGCTCTTCGGCCACGGCGTCGCCCGCTTCCTTGATCATCTGGTTCCGTTCGCGATGGGCGCCGCCCACGGGCTCCGGCAATACACGATCGATCACACCGAGCTCGTGCAGGTTCTGCGCGGTAATCTTCATGGCCGTCGCCGCATCCTTGGCCTTGTCGGAACTCCGCCACAGGATGGACGACGCTCCTTCGGGCGAGATCACGCTGTAGATCGAATGCTCGAGCATCAGCACGCGGTTGCCGCAGGCCAGCGCCACCGCGCCGCCCGAGCCGCCTTCACCGATCACGACCGAGACGAGAGGCACGCCGAGCGAGAGGCAGCGATCCGTCGACCGCGCGATCGCCTCGGCGACGCTGCGCTCCTCGCTTTCCATGCCCGGATAGGCGCCCGACGTATCGACAAGCGTCACCACCGGAATCTGGAAGCGTTCCGCCATGTCCATGAGGCGGATCGCCTTGCGATAGCCCTCGGGCTTCGCCATGCCGAAATTGTGCTTGATGCGGCCCTTCGTGTCCGAGCCCTTTTCATGGCCGATGAAGATGGCCGAGCGGCCGCGGAACCGGCCGATGCCACCGACGATCGCCGCGTCCTCGCCGAACACGCGGTCGCCGGCCAGCGGTGTGAAATCCTCGACCAGCCTCTCGACGTAATCGAGGAAATGCGGCCGCGCCGGATGCCGCGCCACCTGAACCTTCTGCCAGGGCGTAAGCGAGCTGTAGGTGTCCTGAAGGAGCTGGGCCGCCTTGAGCTCCAGCTTGGCAACCTCGTCGCCGATGCTGACCGACGGATCGTCCTGGGCGAGGAGCCGGAGCTCCTGCACCTTGCCTTCCAGTTCGGCTATCGGCTTCTCGAAGTCGAGATAGGTATGCATTGCGTCCCGGATACTCCCCGCGGACCGCCACGGGCGGAACCGGCCATGGGCCTCGAGGGGCCCCCTCATATGCAAGTGCGCGGCACACTGGCCCGCCCCCGCGCCCTTGTCAACCTGCCGTTGCATATGAGGAATCGGCGGATTCCTGCGCTTCCCGCAGCGCGGCCCCGGCCTGTCACAAACAGGCCCCCTGCCTCGTCTTCGGGGAGGAAAGCCACAACCCAAGGAGCCCTTGATGCCCCCGAGCGCCCTTCGCCACCCGCCTCTCAAGACGGCCGCCCTTGGCCTATTCGCCGTAATCTGGCTCGGCAACGGACTCTGGATGCTTGCCGATCCCGCAGGCTGGTATGCGAGCGTAGCCGGCGTCCCCAATACGGGCCCCTACAACCCGCATTTCGTGCGCGATATCGGCTGCGCCTATCTGATGCTGGGGCTTCTCAGCCTCGGGGCAATCCGCTGGCCTTCCGCCGCCCTGCCGCTGCTCGGCGCCGTGACGCTCTATCTCACCCTCCATGCCCTCCTGCATGTCTGGGACATAGCCGCGGCGCGGCTTCCGCTTTCTCACCTGTTGATCGACCTCCCCGGCGTGTTCGCGCCGCCCGTGATCGCGGCCGCGCTCGCCTGGTGGTGCGCCCCGAAAACCCACTGAGCTGAAGAAAGAAAGGAGATCACCATGTTCGGATTCATTGCCCGCCGCCTCATCGCCTTTCAGGAAAGGATGACCGGCCAGAGCGCAGACTATATGCGCGACATTCACGCTGGCTCGCCCGGCGTCTTCTGGCGCTTCGCGATTGCCTCCTCGCTCTACCACTATTCGGAGGCGCTGCCGCTCGAGGTCTACAGCGTCGCGGGCCTCGCCGCTGTCCGCGCGGAAGATTGCGGTCCCTGCGTCCAGATCGCCGTGAACCTGTCGCTGAAGGCCGGCGTCGCGCCCGAGGTCATTCGCGCAGCCGCAACAGGCGCCGTCGAAGACCTCAATGACGACAATCGCCTTGCCTATGAATTCGCCTATGCGGTTGCGACCCGGGACATTCAGGCGGAAGGCCTGCGCCCCGAGGTCGAGCGGCGCTGGGGCAAGGCCGGTCTCGCCGAGATTGCCTTCGCCGTCGCCAATACCCGCTCCTATCCCACCCTGAAGCGCGCCATGGGCTATGCTCAGACCTGCCAGCGCGTGGTGATCGGCGGCGTGACGTCCGAAGCGCGCCCGAGGGAAGCGGCATGAACAAGAACGACACAGACCAGGCATTCGGCGAGGAGGCGTTCGAACAACATCGCGCGCGCGCCTTCAAGGTCGCCTATCGCATTCTCGGTTCCGTCGCCGATGCCGAGGATGTGGTGCAGGAAGCCTGGCTGCGTTGGCAGAACACGGATCGGGCGGGCATCCGCAATCTCGAAGCCTGGCTCGTCACGACGGTTGCGCGGCTCGGTATCGACCAGCTCAGAAGCGCTCGCGCCCGGCGCGAGATATATGTCGGCCCCTGGCTGCCCGAACCGATCGTCGAACTCGCGGATGCGCCGGACGCTTCTCCGGAGGATCGCGTGGCCCTTGCCGACGATATCTCGATCGCGCTGCTGCACATGCTCGAACGGCTTTCACCGGAAGAGCGCGCGGCCTTTCTGCTGCACGAGACGTTCGACTATGGCTATGGCGAGCTTGCCGCCCTGCTCGGCAAATCGGAAGCCGCCTGCCGCCAGACGGTGAGCCGGGCGCGCAAGCGCGTACGCGACGCCCATCCCCGTTTCAATGCGGACGCCCGTGAACACCGCCGGCTTGCCACGGCGCTCGGCAGCGCCATTGCCGCCGCCAATCCGCAGGCCGTGATCGAATGCATGAGCGAGGATGTCGTGTTCTATTCAGACGGTGGCGGCAAGGTGATCGCCGCCCTCAACCCGCTCTACGGCTCTGAGAATGTGAGCCGTTTCCTTCTCGGCGTCGCAAGGAAGGCGAAGGGCTTGATGACCCTGCGCCCGGCGCTTGTGAACGGCGAGCCGGGGCTTCTTCTGCTGGTGGATGAAAAGCTCGAAACGGTCGTGACCTTCGCCGTGGACGGCGGGTGCATCACGACGATCTATGCCATGCGCAATCCGGACAAGCTGACGCGCGTGCAACTCTAGCGGTTCAGGACGCCTTGCCCTTCTTGGCAAGCGGGTGATGCGTCTGCACGAGATCCTTCAACCGCTCGTCCAGCACATGCGTATAGATCTGCGTCGTGGAAATGTCGGCATGGCCGAGCATCTGCTGCACGGCGCGAAGATCGGCACCGTTCGCGAGAAGATGGCTTGCAAAGGCGTGCCGCAGCGTGTGCGGCGACACCCGCGTCGGATCGAGCCCGGCGGAGATCGCGAGATCCTTCAGCAATTGCGCGAAACGGTGCCGCGTCAAATGGCCCTGCCGTCCGCGTGAGGGGAATAGCCATGGCGATACATGATCGCCGAGCCGCATGGTCCTGAGCGGCAGATAGGCGTCGATCGCCGCCCGCGCCGTTTCGGACAGCGGCACGAGGCGCTCGCGCCCGCCCTTGCCGCTCACGGCAAGGAAACGCTCCTCGCCGCGCACCGCCGTCAGCGGCAGGCCGACAAGTTCGGAGACGCGAAGGCCCGTCGCATAGAGAACTTCCATGAGGCAGACAAGCCGCGCGCGCTTGTAGGCGAGCACAGCCTCTTCCTGCGTGCGTCCGTCTTCGGCGCGCTGGGCGGCAGCAAGAAGCGCGTCGACCTCTTCCACCGACAATGTCTTGGGCAGGGGCCGTGCGCGGCGCGGTCCTTCTATGGAGCCGCAGGGATCGTCCTTGCGAACGCCCTCGGCAAAAAGAAATCCGTGAAACTGACGAAGGGCAGAGAGCCGCCGCGCCGCCGTCGAGGCGGAGAGGCCCTGGTCCGTCAGCCCTTCGAGATAGTCGCGGATGTCGCGTGTCGTCGCCGCATCGAGCGCGCGGCCGCGCGAGGTCAGAAACCCGTCAAAGTCCTTCAGGTCGCGTTCATAGGCATCGAGCGTGTTGCGCGCCGCGCCGCGCTCGGCACTGAGCATTTCCAGAAAGGCATCGATGTGATGCCGGTGCGACCGTGACTCTTTCGACATTCAACTCACCTCTTCACTCAACCGCGACCGGCGCTGCTCCGCGCCATGAGGGCCTCCAGAGCAAGGCGCCGCGCCTCGCTTTCGAGCCGGACCGTTCTCAGGCTCGACACGGCTTGCGCCGCCGCGCGCGGGTGCACGGAGCCTGCTTCCTTCCCCCCCATGACATCGAGCGCGATCATGACCGTCTCGCCGACGGATCCCTTCTGGCTCGATGCGTTCAACTGATTCAGTAACGCTTCAGGCGGCACATGGCCCGAAAGTGCACCGCGGGCATCGAGCAGCGCGTCCCAAACAACGGAATTGAGCTGGAACCCGAGCGCCTCGAGCAGCATCGCCTCGCTTGCCGCATAGGCGCGTGTCTGCGCGACGCCGGATTTCAGATCGCTCGCGATCTCTGCCGATACTTTCGCACTATCGAAGGCCTGTGGCGAGCCGCTTGCGATGCGCATCAGCCCTTCGAGCTCGCGCAGGTCGCGCCCGAGCATCTGCCCGCCGGACGACATCAGCGAAAGCCACTCCTGCGCCTTGTTCCGCTCGCCAAGCGCGATGAAAGCCCGCACGGCGGCCGGCGCCATCGGCCGCAGGGCGTCAGACGGCGCAAGCGCCTCGAGATCGGGATAGAGCGCTTCGATCGTCGGATAATAGAGACCGGCCGATTCCGCCGTCGCGAAGGCGAGCCGGAAAAGCTGCATCCGTTCATCCGCCGCCACCGCATTGCCGATCGCCTGGAAGATCATCGCGCGGCGAAGCGGCGAGGGCTCGGGAATATCGGAAGTCAGAAGCCCAGCCATCTGCTCGGGCGTGAAACTCGGCCGCGAATAGAAGGCGGCAAGCGAGCGACCGTCGATCAGGCCGTATGAAGCGGCGCGCTCCGCCGCCACCACCTTCATCTCGTCGGAAATGGAGGCGTCGTCGAGAAAGGCGGGCAGCAGCGCCGGCTCCGAAATTTCAACCGCGTCTGCCGGAAGCTCGCGTTTGGCGAGCTTGTAGAAGGCGTAATTCATGATGCTGAGGCCGTTCGGCTCCGGCGCGCGCAGGACGATGCCGAGCGCCGCCTCGCTTGCCAGCGAGTAGAAAAGCGCATCGTCCATGCCTTCTTCGCGCGCGAGATCGAGCGTGAGGCTCGCGATCTCCGTATTGCCCGCCGCAATCTGGCAATAGGTGCTGAGCTTGACCGAAAAGGCGGACATAGCGTCATGCGCCGGATCGCGACCGGGGGGAATGTCCTTCAGCGCCTCGCAGGCGAGCCGCTCATCGGCTTGCGCAAGCGCGGCCCGGGCAAGCCCGGCGGCGACGGCGGGCGGGCGCTCATTGCCCGCGGCCATGGCGAGTTCGAGGGCCGCCTGGGTGTGGCCCGCGGCAATCAGCCGGTCGATCCGCATCGCATGAAGCGAGGTGCCGCCGCCCGAGGGAGGCTGCGCGCCCGTCAACAGAAGGCGGCGCGCGAGGTCGTTCATCACCGGCGAGGCGCCGGGCACGGGCAGCCGCGCGAGATAGCTGTCGATATCGGCCCGGGAGGCGCCGCGCCACATATCCGGTCCGAAGCCGCCCTGTTGCGGGCTGAGGAGCCCCGAGGTGGAGGCATCGACGCCCGAGAGGGTGCCCATCTCGATGCCGCTGCCGCGCTGGCCTGGAATGGCGCTCAGAGTCTGGACACTGGGTTCGACGGGCTGGCTGCCGCTCGGGAAGAACTGGGTCGGCTCTTCCGGTCCTGCGGCCGGCGCCGGACCGGGATAGGTGGCGCCATAGCCGGGAGGCACGATGCGCCGGGGGCCTTCGGCGCCGGACGCCTGAGGGTCGGCAAGATTCTGCGGGCCGGGGCCCGTGGGTGTCGCACCGGCCGGCGCTTGCAGGACATTCGTTTCCTGGGCCGAAAGCGGCGCCGCCACCGGCGACAGCAAGGCGGCCAGCGCAAATCCGGCGGCGAGGGACCGCCTGCCGGGCTTAGCGCGGAAACTGGTCATTCGGGAGAACCTTCTCCACCGATCCGGCCTGCGGCTCCACAGCCCGGTCCAGATAAAACAGCCCGCCCGCGAAAACCGCCACCACAACGGCGGCAATGACGAGAAAGCCAGTAGCACGGCTCATGATATTTCCTCTTCTGGGGCCTTCATGGGACCCTTCGGGTTCATGCCGCCGGAACAGAGTCTGAGCTTTAGGGCCCGCTTGCGGCGAAATTTGGGCGCGACGCGGCGCTCCGAAAGCCTTATCTACAGCCCCGGCAAGACTGCAACCCCGGCAACAATTGGGCTACCATAGCCGTCTTGCCTCGGAGTTCCGGCCGGAGACTAGGGCAACAAGGTTAAGACCGCCAGAACGGCCCCGGCGCGGCCCCGGAGCGGCCAATGGACCGGAAGGGCCAATGAGGAGCGACACGGAAACGATGATTGCGGACGCAGAAGCGGTCGAGACGCTCTCTCCGGTGCCGCTTGAGGAGCGCTCCATCGTGCTGGTCGGCCTGATGGGCGCCGGCAAGACCACGGTGGGCCGGCGCCTGGCCAAACGCCTCGACCTTGCATTCGTGGATGCCGATGCCGAAATAGAGGAAGCGGCGGGCGAGACCATCCCGGAGATTTTCGAAAGGCGCGGCGAAGCCGCCTTCCGCGCAGGCGAGCAGCGGGTGATCGCCCGCCTCCTCGCGGGCCGGCCGCAGGTTCTCGCAACAGGCGGCGGGGCCTACATGGATCCGCTCACCCGCGCCAACATCGCGGCCCGCGGCATCTCGATCTGGCTCAAGGCCGATCTCGAAACGCTGATGAAGCGCGTCGGCAAACGCGGCGACCGCCCGCTTCTCCAGAATGGCGATCCGCGCGCCACGATGAAGAGACTGATCGACGAGCGCTATCCCGTCTACGCGGAAGCGGACATCACGATCGAAAGCCTCGAAGGCCCGCATGAAGCGGTCGTCGAGGAGATCATCTGCAAGCTGAAGGAGTTCCGCGCCGCACGCGCCGGACAGAAAAATGACTGATGCTCCCCGCAAGGTCACCGTCGATCTCGGCGACCGCACCTACGACATTTTCGTCGGCCGCGGCCTGATCGCCGATGCCGCCACGCATCTGAAGCCGCTGTTGCGCCGCCAGCGCGTCGCCATCGTGACGGATAACGCCGTGGCGAAGCTCCATCTGCCCGCACTCGAAAAGAGCCTCGATGCGGCGGGCATCCGCCACTCCGCGCTGGTGCTGCCGCAGGGCGAAGGCACGAAGAGCTTTGCCGAACTCGAGCGCGTGACTGAATGGCTGCTCGGCGAGAGCATCGAGCGCGGCGATCTCGTGATCGCGCTGGGCGGCGGGGTGATCGGCGACCTGACGGGCTTTGCCGCTTCGATCCTGCGGCGCGGCGTCGACTTCGCGCAGATTCCGACAACGCTTCTCTCGCAGGTCGACAGTTCGGTCGGCGGCAAGACCGGCATCAACACGAAGCACGGCAAGAACCTCGCCGGCGCCTTCCATCAGCCGCGCCTCGTGCTCGCCGATACGGACGCGCTCGAAACGCTGCCCATGCGGGAATTCCTCGCCGGCTATGCCGAGGTCGTGAAATACGGGCTGATCGGCGATCGCGACTTCTTCGACTGGCTGGAAGCCAATCTCGACAGGCTCAAAGAGGGCGACATCGAAGCGCGCATTCATGCCATCGTGAAGAGCTGCGAGGCGAAGGCCGCAACCGTTGCGGCAGATGAACGCGAGGGCGGCGTGCGTGCGCTCCTCAATCTCGGCCACACCTTTGGCCATGCTCTTGAAGCGGCAACCGGCTTCTCCGACCGCCTCGTCCACGGCGAAGGCGTCGCCATCGGCATGGCGCTCGCCTTCGAACTTTCGGCGCGGCTCGGCCTCTGCCCGCGTCAGGATGCGGTCCGCGTGCGCAGCCACCTTGAGCGCGCAGGCCTTCCTAACCGTCTGTCCGACGTGCCGGGCGGCCTGCCCGATGCGGACACGCTCGTCTCGCTGATGGGACAGGACAAGAAAGTCGTGGACGGCAAGCTTACCTTCATCCTCGCCCGCGGCATCGGCGAGGCATTCATCACGCGCGACGTCGATCCTGCCGCGCTGCGTGATCTTCTGCGGGAGAGGGAGCCCGCCTGACCATGGTTTCGCTCGGGCTCGGCGCCATTATCGGCGCCATTGTGTTGCTGCTCGTTCTTTCGGCGTTCTTCTCCGGCTCCGAAACTGCGCTGACCGCCGCCTCGCGCGCGCGGATGCATCGTCTTGCCGAAGAAGGAAGCCGGAGGGCGCGCGTCGTGCTGCGGCTCACCGATGATCGCGAGCGGCTGATCGGCGCAATCCTTCTCGGCAACAATCTCGTCAACATTCTTGCCTCGGCGCTGGCGACAAGTCTTTTCCTTGCCCTCTTCGGCGATGCTGGCGTCGTCTACGCGACGCTGGTGATGACGGCCGTTGTTCTCATCTTCTCCGAAGTCGCGCCGAAGACATTTGCAATAACGAACACGGACCGCGTCGCGCTCGCCGTTTCGCAGCCCCTGCGGCTCATCATCTTCCTCTTCGCCCCCGTGACAGCCGCGGTGCAGTTCATCGTCCGCAACACCTTCCGCATTTTCGGCCTGAATGTGGACGACACGCAGCAGGTTCTCTCCGCTCACGAAGAACTGCGTGGCGCCATCAACCTTCACCATCACGAAGGTTCGGTCGTAAAGATCGACCGTGACATGCTGGGCGGCATCCTCGACCTGCGCGACCTCGAAGTCAGCGACATCATGGTTCACCGCAAGAACATCATCATGATTGATGCCGGCCAGCCGAACTCGGAAATCATCGCCCAGGCGCTTGCAAGCCCCCATACGCGCATCCCGCTATGGCGCAACGAACAGGAAAACATCGTGGGCGTGCTTCACGCCAAGGAGCTTCTGCGCGCCCTTTCGAGCGCTGGCTGGCGCCCCGACGCGATCGACATTCCGGCGCTTGCCTTCAAGCCCTGGTTCGTACCGGACACGACCACCCTGCAGGATCAGCTCAATGCCTTCCTCAAGCAGAAGTCGCATTTCGCGCTGGTGGTGGACGAGTATGGCGTGCTGATGGGCCTCATCACGCTTGAAGACATTCTGGAAGAGATCGTCGGCGATATTTCGGACGAGCACGACCTCGAAGTGGCGGGCGTCCGCGCCCAAGCCGATGGCAGCGTCGTCGTCAACGGCTCGGTGCCGATCCGGGACCTCAACCGCGCCTTCGACTGGTCCTTGCCGGATGACGAAGCGACGACCGTTGCGGGCCTCGTGATCCACGAGGCGCGGACGATTCCCGATATCGGGCAGACCTTCACCTTCCATGGCTTCCGCTTCGAGATTTTGCGCCGCCAGCGCAACCAGATCGCGCAGCTTCGCGTCACGCCCGAGCGTCATCCGAAAAAATAGGGCGCCAATCTAGTTGGCGGAACCCGCCGCCTCTTCCGGCGTCAACGCCTTCATCGACAGCGCGTGAATGGGATGTCCCATTTCCTCCCGGAGCGCAGAGATGATGAGCCTCTGCCTCTCGACCCTCGAGCGTCCGGAAAAAGCGCTGGAGACCACCGTCACCCTGAAATGCGTTTCGCCTTCGGGCCGGTGGCCTGCATGGCCCTTGTGGAGATGGGACTCGTCCACGATTTCCAGGGTCACCGGCGAGAGAGCCTGTTCGAGCTTGCGTCTGATAGTCTCGGCGACCGCCATGGAGAAATCCGTTACTTTGTTCGTTAACCCGAAGAGGCGCATGCTTCCTTGTTTTGCACGTCGAGCCAACCCATAATTTGAACGTGAAACCGACCTCGAAATATTTCGATTCCATCAGGATCGCCCCTCGCAAGCAGCGCGGCGTGGAACAGCCGCCGCATGTCCGCCGCATGATGCGCGAGGAGGCGCCGAAGCGCTGCGAATGGGCAGGATGCAGGGAACAGGGACGCTTCCGGGCGCCCCGCATCAACCCCGCAGCACCGGCAGGCCCTCTCGATGCCGGTGCCTCCGGCCAGTACAGCTGGTTTTGCGAAAGTCACATCCGCGAGTTCAACCAGAGCTACGATTTCTTCAAGGGCATGAGCGATGCCGATGTCGCCGCCTTCCAGCGCGAGGCGCTGACCGGCCACCGCCCGACCTGGGGGCTTGGCGTGAACGCGGCCAAGGCCGCCTTCGGATCGCCCTTCGCCTCCCGCCTCCGGCAGGGATCGCCTTTTCGCGACAGCTTTGGCTTTTTTGGCGATGAGGCCCGGCCGGAGAGCCCGGAACCGCGGGAAACCCGGCGGAAGCCCCGGGCGCTTGAGCAGCAGGCGCTGGACACGCTGGACCTGCCTGCTTCCGCGTCCTTGAATGAGATCAAGGCACGGTATAAGGAACTTGTAAAAAGGCACCATCCGGACGCCAATGGCGGGGACAGGTCTGCCGAGGAGCGTCTGCGCAAGGTCATTCAGGCCTACGATTACCTCCGGAAAAGCGGCTACTGCTCTTAACGGCGGCAGCGGCGAAGGCAGGCCCGTTACTCGTCCCATAGGGCGGTACAAGGCCCGGAAGCGTGCGGCCATATGAATTTCGATGGAGCCGGGAACGTGCGATCCGGCTCCGAACCTCTCAAGTACGGAAGTAGGCCCAGGATGAGCTTCGAAGCGAGAAACGGCATGTCGGACAATCTCCCGGACAAGAAGGTCAATGTCCGCGAGGTCTTCAAGATCGACATCGACATGGAAGTGCCGGCCTTCTCGGAGCCGAACGAGTATGTCCCCGATTTCGACCCGGACTATCTCTTCGACCGGGACACCACCATCGCGCTGCTGGCGGGCTTTGCCTATAACCGCCGCGTGATCGTTCAGGGCTATCACGGCACCGGCAAGTCGACCCATGTCGAACAGGTGGCCGCGCGCCTCAACTGGCCCTGCATCCGCATCAACCTCGACAGCCATATCAGCCGCATCGATCTCGTCGGCAAGGACGCCATCGTCCTGAAGGAAGGCAAGCAGGTTACCGAATTCCGCGAAGGCATCCTGCCCTGGGCGCTGCAGCACCCCGTCGCCCTCGTCTTCGACGAATACGATGCCGGCCGCCCGGACGTGATGTTCGTGATCCAGCGCGTGCTCGAAGCCTCGGGCAAGCTGACGCTGCTCGACCAGAACCGCGTCATCCGCCCCCATCCGGCCTTCCGCCTCTTCGCCACGGCGAACACGGTCGGCCTCGGCGATACGTCGGGCCTCTATCACGGCACGCAGCAGATCAACCAGGGCCAGATGGACCGCTGGAACATCGTGACCACGCTGAACTACCTGCCGCACAAGGAAGAAGTGAACATCATGCTGTCGAAGCTGAAGAGCTACGACACCGAGGAAGGCAGGAAGACGATCGACGCGATGGTCCGTGTCGCCGACCTCACCCGTTCGGCTTTCATCAATGGCGATGTTTCGACCGTGATGAGCCCGCGCACCGTGCTCACCTGGGCGGAGAATGCGCGCATCTTCGGCGGCGATGTCGGCTTCGCCTTCCGCGTGACCTTCCTGAACAAGTGCGATGAACTCGAACGCGCGACTGTTGCCGAGTTCTATCAGCGCTGCTTCGGCCAGGACCTGCCGGACTCGGCCATCAACATCAAGGTCGCCTGACCCCTGGAATGAGGCCGCCCCGCAGGGGCGGTTCGGCATCGCATGAAGTCCAAGGAAAGCCCCGTCGAGCCGTTCAAGCGTGCGCTGAGCCTCACCATGCGCACGATTGCCGAGCAGCCGGAGCTCAACGTCACTTTCGGAACGGAAGCGCCGGGCCTGCGCGGCCTGCGCGCGCGCCTGCCCATGCCGAGCCGTACCCTGCCGCCGGAAGAAGTGGCGCAGGTTCGCGGCGTTTCGGATGCCTATGCGCTGCGCCTTGCCCATCACGACGAGAAGGTGAATGCGAACCTGCAGCCGGAAGGCGGCAATGCACTCGCCGTCTTCGATGCTGTGGAGCAGGCCCGTTGCGAGGCAATCGGCGCCAACCAGATGAAGGGCATGGCGCAGAACCTGACCGCCGCTCTCGAGCAACGCTGCGCCGCGCGCGGCTATGACCGCATCTCCTCCCGCGAGGAAGCGCCGCTGTCCGAAGCCGTGGCGATGATCGTGCGCGAAAGGCTGACGGGCGAAGCACCGCCGCCCGCCGCCGAGAAGCTCGTCGAGCAATGGCGCGGCTGGATCGAGGACAAGGCAGGACCCGACCTCGCCCGCCTGCATGAACTGATCGACGACCAGGCGGCCTTTGCCCGCGCCACACGCGACATCCTCGTCGACCTCGACATGGGCGACGAGCTTGGCGAGGCGCCGGACCAGTCTTCCGACGATGCGGAAGATCAGGAAGGCGACAGCGAGCAAAGCTCCGATGAAAGCCAGTCCGGCGAGGCGGAACAGCCGGACGGCGCCTCGGCCGAACAGGTGGAATATTCCGAAGGCGAAGGCGAGGAAGGCGACGAGCAGACCGTCGAGGTCGAATCCGACGACACGCCGATGGATGGCGACACGGACGAGACGAGCGACGGCAATCAGCCCTGGCGCCCGAACCAGCAGGGCGACGACCGTAACCGCCAGCCCTCCTACAAGATTTTCACGCCGCAATTCGACGAGATCATCGCCGCCGAAGATCTTTGCGATATCGATGAGCTGACGCGGCTGCGGCAATATCTCGACCAGCAATTGCAGCAGATGCAGGGCGTCGTCTCGCGGCTGGCGAACAAGCTGCAGCGGCGCCTCCTCGCGCAGCAGAACCGCACCTGGGAATTCGACCTCGAGGAAGGCATTCTCGATGCGGCGCGCCTCACCCGCGCCGTGGTCGATCCGATGCAGCCGCTCGCCTTCAAGGTCGAGCACGACATGAATTTCCGCGACACGGTGGTGACGCTGCTGCTCGACAATTCCGGTTCGATGCGCGGCCGTCCGATCACGGTTGCCGCCATGTGCGCCGACATTCTCGCGCGCACGCTGGAGCGCTGCAATGTGAAGGTCGAGATTCTCGGCTTCACGACCCGCGCCTGGAAGGGCGGCCAGTCGCGCGAACGCTGGCTCGCCGACGGCAAGCCTGCGCAGCCCGGCCGGCTGAACGATCTCCGCCACATCATCTACAAGTCCGCCGACAGTCCCTGGCGCCGCGCACGCCGCAATCTCGGCCTGATGATGCGCGAAGGCCTGCTCAAGGAAAACATCGACGGCGAGGCGCTCATCTGGGCGCATAACCGCCTGCTCGGCCGCCCCGAACAGCGCCGCATCCTGATGGTGATTTCGGATGGCGCGCCGGTGGACGATTCGACGCTCTCGGTGAATGCCGGCAATTATCTCGAAAAGCATCTGCGCAGCGTCATCGAACAGATCGAGACGCGTTCGCCCGTCGAACTCATCGCCATCGGCATCGGCCATGACGTCACGCGCTATTACCGCCGCGCGGTCACGATCGTCGATGCCGAACAGCTGGGCGGCGCGATGACGGAGAAGCTCGCCGAACTTTTCGACGACGAGACGACGCTCCGCCGCGGCCAGTTGAAGGCGCGCGGCCAGGACACGCCGAAGCGTCAGCCGCTCTCGGCGCGCGGCGCGGCGAAGGCCGTCCGCTAGTCCTTCTTCACGCCGATCCGATACGCACAGCGCCGCCCGCCTTCGAGCAGATACTCGGTGCGCTCGATCGTGGCTTCGGGGCCGAGCACCATGCGGAAGATCGAAAGCTCCGAGCGGCAGAAACTCTGGCAGGTTTCCGCCGCTGCGCAGATCGGGCAGTGATCCTCGATGAGCAGCATCCCCTCGCCGTCCCGCTCCGCCCGCGCCATGTACCCCTCGCGCGTGCGCATCTCGGCAAGCGCGAGGACACGCGCCTCAAGCCCGTTCCTGCCCTGCATCGCCGCGGCATAGCCCTGCTGCATGTCGCGCTCGCGCTCGGCGATCAGCCGGTCGAGCCCCTCTTCGCCGAAAATCCGGCGAACATCTCCGATGAGCTTTGCCGTCAGTTCGGCATGGGCGTCGGGAAAGCGCAGATGGCCCTTCTCCGTCAGCTTCCAGTATTTCTTCGGCCGGCCGACACCCGCCACCCGGTCGAACGAGACCACAAGCCCCTCCCGCACCAGCGCCTCGAGATGCCGCCGCGCGCCCATACCCGTCATGGACAGCGAGGCGCCAAGCGCCTCGGCGGTGCGCGGACCGTTGCGCTTCAGCAGGTTCAGGATGCGATCCGCCGTGCCATGCATGAGCCGAATGTCCTCGCGCCGGATTTGCCAACTCGCAGCATCGCCACATAAGCCAACGGCACCAATGGCTTGGCGCCCGCCGGGGCGCCTACTTCTTTATATAAACAATATAGATTATTTATTCGCCATCCAACAAGGATGGCTCCCATGACCGAATCCGCCTCGCCCCCCTCCAGCGGCCTGTCCGGCGTTCAGCCCCGCCACAAGCGCAGCCTCGCCGCCGCCATCGTCTCAATGGGCATGGTGAACCTTTCCATGGGCATCGCTTTCCCCCTGACCGCGCTGATTCTGGCCCGGCAGGGCGTAGAGCCCGGCATGATTGGACTTTCGGCGGCCGCGCAAGCCGCCCCTGTCTTCTTCATCTCGCCGCTCGCCCCGCGGATCATGCGCCGCTTCGGCCCGGCCAATGTGATGTTCTTCGGCCTGCTGCTGGCCGGCCTCTCCTTCCTGCTGATGGGCCTCTTTGCCAACCTCTATGCCTGGTTTCCGCTCCGCTTCCTGCTTGGCAGCGCGGGCACGCTTCTCTGGGCGACGAGCGAAGCCTGGATCAATGCGCTGGCGCCCGAAGAACGGCGCGGCCGCATCGTCGGCATCTATGGCGCGTCCGCTGCCGCAGGCTTCGCGCTCGGGCCGACCATGCTCGTCGCGATCGGCACGGGCGTCGAACCCTTCTTCCTGGGCGGCGGGCTGATGGTCGCCACCGCCGCCATCGTCATCACCGCCGACCGGAGCCGCAATCATTTCGAGGCTTCCGAGAAATCGGCGCCGCTCTGGCGGCTGATCTGGGTGGCCCCTGCGGCGCTGCTCGCCAATTTCTTCTATGCGGCGGCGGAGGAATCCCTCGTGACCTTCTTCCCGATCTACTCAATCCGCGTCGGCATGATCGAGGAGACGAGCCTGCTACTGCTCACCATTGCCTCGCTCGGCGCCATTCTGATGCAGCCTGCCATCGGCATCGTCGCCGATCGCGTGAACCGCATGAACCTGTTGATCGGTCTCGTTGCGGCGACAGTCCTCGGCTACCTGATCCTTCCCTTCGCCATGCCGGATTTTCTCCACACCGCCATCGCCCTCTTTCTCGTGGTTGGTCTTGCAAACGGCATATTCACGCTCGGCATGGTGCTGGTCGGCGAGCGCTTTCGCGGTTCGGAGCTTGCAGGTGCAAGCGCCTTCACGACCGCCATGTGGGGTACGGGCGCGCTCATCGGCGCGCCGCTTTCGGGCTTTGCGATGCAGCTCTGGGATCCGCATGGGCTGATCGCAGCCGTCGTGCTGATCTTCCTCGCCTATCTGCCCTTCCCGATCATCGCGCGGATGCGCGCGAAGCAACCGGAAGCGGAATGATGAAAAGAAGGCTTGAGCTTTATCGCGGCGCGAATATCCTGCGCGGCTTTTCTTCTGCTGCATGGAATGGCTGCAATGTTCGCCTCGCGCGCAACACAGGGACGGGACCGGCGCCTCTGGACTTCTGAAGTCCGGGCGACGCTTTCGCTCGCCTTGCCGCTGATCGCGATGAACCTGTCGCAGGTGGCGATCAACGCGACCGACGTCATCATGATGGGCTGGCTCGGACCGCAGGCGCTGGCTGCCGGCGCGCTCGGCTCGAACCTCTATTTCGCCATGATGATCTTCGGCATCGGTCTCGTCACGGCCGCCTCGCCGCTCGCCGCTGCAGAGCTCGGCCGCCGCCGCCATGCCGTGCGCGAAGTGCGGCGCACGATCCGGCAGGCCATCTGGGCGGGAGCGACGCTCTGCCTGCCCTTCTGGTTCGTCCTCTGGAACACGGAGGCTCTTCTCGTTTTTCTCGGACAGGAGCCTGCACTCGCCGCACTTGCGGCAGAATACACGCGCGCGTTGCAATGGGCGCTGCTGCCCGCCTTCGTCTATGTGGTTCTGCGCATCTTCATCTCGGCGCTCGAACGGCCCCGCTGGGCCTTCGTCATCAGCTTCCTCGCGATCCCGGTAAACGCCTTCGCGAACTGGTGCCTGATGTTCGGCAATCTGGGCGCGCCTGCACTCGGACTACAGGGCGCGGGCCTCGGCAGCGTGCTGACAGGCATCTTCATGCTGTCGGCGCTCGGACTTGTGGTGTCCCTCGACCGGCGCTTCCGCCGCTATTACATCTTCGGCCGCTTCTGGCGTCCGGACTGGGCGCGCTACCGCGACATCTGGCGGCTCGGCCTGCCCATCGGCATGACGCTCGCCTTCGAGGTTCTCGTCTTCAACGCCGCCGTGCTTCTCATGGGGCTGTTCGGCGCGTCGGCGCTCGCCGCCCATTCGATCGCGCTGCAGATCGCCGCCATCACCTTCATGGTTCCGCTCGGCTTCTCGCAAGCCGTGACGGTGCGTGTGGGTCTCGCCTTCGGGGCGGGAGATCGCGACGCCATCACGCGCGCCGGCTGGACGCCCTTCACCCTGGGTGTGACATTCATGGGGCTCATGGCGCTTGTCATGATTCTGCTTCCGGAGACACTGATCGGCGTCTTCCTCGATCCCCGCATTCCGGGCAATGAAGATGTCATCCGTCTCGCGGTCTCCTTTCTTGCGGTAGCGGCGTTGTTCCAGATTTTCGACGGCGCGCAGGTGATCGCAGCCGGCATGCTGCGCGGCCTTCAGGACACGCGCATGCCGATGATCTATGCCGCAATCGGCTACTGGCTGATCGGTCTCAGCGCCGGGGTGCTGCTTGCCTTCCCGATGGAACTCGCGGGAACGGGAATCTGGCTCGGTCTGGCGACAGGGCTTGCCGCCGTTTCCGTCATGATGCTCTGGCGCTGGACGCGGCGCGGCCTTCTCGGCCTCGACCGGCTTCATCTGAAGGAAGCCCAATAAAACCGGACCTCCTTCCTTGTGCCGCCGCTCCACACCGATATGATGCCTCGCCGGCGCCCGGGGGGCCCGGATATTCCGAACGGTAAGGTGACCGGATTGCGTATTGCGTATCGCGCTTTGAACCACGTCCTGATCGGCTGCCTTGCGGTCGCGCTGCTTACCCTCGCGCCGGACGCAGGAGCGGCCACACGCAATATCGAAGTGTCGACGAGGTCCGTCCTCTGGAATCCGGAAGACCGGACGGAAATGAAGACCGGCGAGCTCCACTGGGCAGGCGGTATCGAGATCACCTCGACCGACAAGGATTTCGGCGGCTGGTCGGGCCTTGCCGTAAGTTCTGATGGAGCAACGCTGCTTTCCGTTTCCGACGAAGGTCACTGGCTCACCGCCATGGTGCTCTACGATGAACGCGGCCGCCTTTCCGGCATTGCGGAGCCGCGCATGGCGCCGATGCTCGGCCTCGACGGCAAACCGATCAGCGGCAGCAAGACGCTGGGCGATGCGGAGGGTCTCGTCGTCGACACATCGGACGCGGATTCGCTGATGGGCCGGGCCTATGTGAGCTTTGAACGCGCGCACCGCATCTGGCGCTACGACCTCGCCCGTTCGGGCGCCGAGGCAAAGCCCGAACAGCTCCTCACGCAGCGACATTTCGGCAGGCTGAATTCGAATGGCGGCCTGGAATCGATCGAGCTTCTCCCGGCCACTGAGGAAGGCGCACGTCCGCGCATCCTTGCCATCACCGAAGACACGCTCGATCCGCGCGGCAATATCCGCGGCTTCATCGCCAAGGGGCGCGACATTGCCTGGTTCGGCGTGAAACCGCATTCGCCCTTCAAGCCGACCGACATGGCGCGTCTTCCGAATGGCGACATTCTGCTTCTCGAGCGCCGCTACTCGATGCTGGCGGGCGTCGGCATGCAGTTGCGGCGCATCGCGGCGGGCGATATTGCGCCGGGCGCCGTTCTCGACGGCGACGTTCTCGTGAATGTCGGCCAGCGCTATTCCATCGACAATATGGAAGGGCTTGCGGTCCGCGCAGACGAAAACGGCGACCTGCTGATCTACATGATCTCGGACAACAATTATAACCCGCTTCAACGCACGATCCTGCTGATGTTCCGCCTGCCCGGCGGTGCCGGAGAGGCGAAAATCGGCAACGAGGTCAGGCTCCCCCGAATCCCGGAAGAGGGCGCACCGCGGAACGGAGAAGATAAGTCGGGAGAAGCTGCGCAAGCGCCCAGCTGAAATGCAGCGCTGCCTCCACGGCAAGCCGTCCGCCCAGCTCCATGTCCCAGACATGCGCGGGCCGCGTATTGAACACCACCGAAAAGGCAAGCCCGCCGAAAAGCGCCGCAAGAAATGGCGCCTTCCACCATGGAATGCCGCGCAGCCAGTCGAACAGTAGGATGTTCACGAGCTGGGCGAAGGCGATCGCGCCGAGAAACGAACCGGCAAGCGCGTAAGGCGCAAAGCTCGCCTCGAAATCCTCGATCAGCCCGGCATGGAGAAGCCAGACAATGCCGCCCGCGATCAGGAGCCAGGCAAGCAGCGACGCTGTGAGGGCGAGCGCCGCGCCATAACGCCGGCTGGTGAGGTTGAGAACGAAGAAGACCAGCGGCAGGACGATATAGCCCCAGTTCATCCAGTCAGACGTGTCGAAAAGGGGATCGATGTCGGTGAGAAAGACGAGTTGGGGAACGGGCTCGTCGCGCAGCGAGAAGGCGAGCGCAAAGCTCGCGACCAGCGCAATCACCGGAAAAATGAGCCGGATGACCGCCGTGACGAACCGGGAAAACACTCCCGGCCGGCTGACCGGAATTCGATCGACCCCTCTATCCAGCATTAACCTTCCCCCGAGAACGCAATGCCGGGAAGTCTAGCGACCCGCCCGCTCGCCCGGAAGCCTGCAGGCCCAGATTCGATAATTTCGGTAAATACCGGAAACACACGGGCGTGGCGGACAACAAAAAAGGCGGCTCGAAGCCGCCTTTTTGAACATTTGGCCCGATAGTTTAGGCCGCCGTCTGCACCTTGGCGATTTCGCGCTTCAGCTTCAGCGCGCGGGCCGAGAGCTGATCGTCCGACGCCTTCAGGAGGAAGGGATCGAGGCCGCCATTATGTTCGACCGAGCGGAGCGCATGCGCCGAAATCCGCAGGCTGACCTGACGGCCGAGCGCGTCGCTGATCAGCGTCACCTGGCAGAGATTGGGCAGGAACCGGCGCCGCGTCTTGCGGTTCGCATGGCTCACATTGTTGCCCGACATCACGGCTTTGCCGGAGAGTTCACAGCGGCGGGACATGGAGGACTTCCTTCAAAAGAAACGGGGACTGCCGCGAAAAACCGCGCAATCCGTACAGGCGCGCACGTATAAAAGGCCTGCCCGGACCCGTCAAGGCCCGAATCCGCCCTATCGGGGTCCTTCCTCCCGATTGAGGACCAGCGCGAGAAGCCGCCTTGCCGCGGCCGTCGGCGTCGCCCTGCCCGCCGCGACGTCGGCCTCGAGTTCGGGCAGAAGGGCGGCGGCCCGCTTGTCCGCCTTCAGGGCCGAAAAAAGCCCTTCGCGGATCTCGGTCCACATCCAGGCCTTGGCCTGGGACGCACGGAGACCGGCAAGCTCGCCTGCCGCATCGAGCGCCGCGCGATGGTCGCAGGCCGACTTCCAGACCTCCGAGAGCCCCTCGCCCTTGAGCGCCGAGGCGAGCAGCACATGCGGCACCCAATGGGCACTCTTGGGGCGCATCAGATGAAGCGCCGTCTTGTATTCGATCTGGGCGCGCCTCGCGGCGGGGATCAGGTCGCCATCGGCCTTGTTGACCACGATCAGGTCCGCAAGTTCCATAATGCCGCGCTTGATGCCCTGCAATTCGTCGCCGCCGCCCGGCGAGAGCAGCAGGACGAACATGTCCACCATATCGGCGACCGCCGTTTCGGACTGGCCGACGCCGACTGTCTCGATGATCACGACCTCATAGCCCGCCGCTTCCGTCAGCAGCATCGCCTCGCGCGTCCGCCGCGCGACGCCGCCAAGCGTGCCGCCCGAGGGCGAGGGACGGATGAAGGCATCGGGATTGCGCGCGAGGAGCTCCATGCGCGTCTTGTCGCCGAGGATCGAGCCGCCGGTCCGCGCGGAGGACGGGTCGATGGCGAGCACCGCGACCTTGAGCCCCTCGCCCGTCAGATATTGCCCGAAAGCCTCCGTGAAGGTCGATTTGCCGACACCCGGCGCGCCGGAAAGGCCGAGGCGCACGGCCCTGCCCGTATCCGGAAGAAGCTCGGCAAGGAGCTTCTGGGCGATTTCCTGATGATCGGAACGCGACGATTCGACGAGCGTTATGGCCCGGGCAAGCGCCGTCCGGCTGCCCTCGCGAATGCCCTGGGCAAGCGCCCCGGCATCCGGCAGGTCCCGGCTATAGGAACGGCGAATCGCCTGCTTTTTCTCTGTTCCGCTCATGCTTCCAGTTGCATACTTGGCCGCAAGGGGTCCGTCCAGCCTTCGCGCAGCCTGACCCAGCGGAACGGGCCTCGTTCATCCCGGGTTCAGGCACCATCCGCGATCATGGCCGCAGGCATAACGCTGAATGAGCGAGGTGACCTGACTTGGCACTCAGCAAACATATTTTCGCCGGCGGCGCTGTTTTCGGCACCGTTCTGCTGCTCTCCGCCGCCACGGCGCCCGCGGCCACCGATCCGGCCGAAGACCCGGCGCCGGCGCCGAACATCAGCGCCGACTACACGATCTATATCGGCGGCTTCATGGCGGCTGAAGGCTCGATCGACGCCGCGCTGACGGATGAAGGCTATTTCGTGAAGAGCCATCTCGGCATCGCGGGCATGCCGGCTCGCTTCTACAATGCGAAGTGGAACATGACGAGCGAGGGCGAGCTTGCCCAGAGCGGCTTGCGGCCCTCCCGCTTTGCCTTCGTCTCCGACGAAAAGGGCACGGTGAAGCACCGCGAAATCACCTATGACGCATCGGGCCTGCCGACGCCGGTTTTCGATCCGCCCGAAGAGGATCTGGAGGAAGTCCTGCCCTTCGAGCGGCGCAACGCCGTCGATCCGATCAGCGCGCTGTTGCTCCCCGTCGCCGCGGGCGGCAACCCTTGCGACAGGCGCATTCCCGTCTTCGACGGCAAGAGGCGCTACGATCTGCAGCTCTCTTATGACCGCGAAGATCAAGTGACGACCCGCAACGAGGGGTATAGCGGCAACGCCATCGTCTGTTCGGTCCATGTCAATCCGCGCACCGGCATGCGGAAGGGCAAGTTCACCACCATGCTGCAGCAGCGCGATAACACGCAAATCTGGCTCGCCGAAATCGAGGGAGAAGACCTCTACATCCCTGTGCGGATTCAGCTGAGAACGCCGATCGGCGCAGCCGTGATGGATGTCGTGAAATTGCGCCACGACCCGCGCGACCGGGCCGTCGGCATCGACACGGCGATGAAATAGGGAAACGCCGTCAGCGCGTGCGGCGCGACTTCGTCTTGGCTTTGGGCGCGACTTCCTTGTGAAGCGCGCGAAGCCGGACCACGAGATCGTCATCGGGCGCGGTGCCGGATTCCTCAATCTCGCTCAGGAGCGATTCCAGACGCTCGGAAAGCATCTCGTAATAGACGCGCTGCTTCTCGGCCGGATCGTTCGATCCGGCTTCGCTCGTCTCGCCAAGACGCTGGCGCGGTGACCGCGCAATATTTTCTCCGGCGCTCATCGCACCTCCAGAGATCTCTCAGCAATGATCATCTGCGGCGCCGTGTGTTCCCGGTTTCCACATCGGGAGGGCACGGCAATGCCGGTCGAGGCCCATGGGCGTCGCTCAGAGATCGTCGAGCAGGACGCGTGCCTCGCCGGCCGGCTCTTTGGCCGAACGCTTCGCGCGGGGAATTAGTGCAGCGTGAAAGAGGTTGCAAGAATAACCGGCCCTCAGCGCGCTTTTGACGCAGTGAGGGCCATTTCTTGTGCAGTTTTGAGACGTGCCGAATTCCGTGGCAGTCAGGCGGCCTTGCGCCTTTTTTCCCGGATAAGCGCCAGAATTTCGCTGGCCGCGACCGGAATATTCGTACCCGGACCAAAAATGGCCGATGCACCCGACTTCTTCAGGAAGTCGTAATCCTGCTGCGGAATCACACCGCCGCAGATGATGAGAATGTCGTCGGCGCCTTCATCCTTCAGCGCTTTGGCAAGCGCGGGAACGAGCGTCTTGTGGCCGGCGGCAAGGCTCGATATGCCGATCACATGCACGTCGTTCTCGATGGCGTCGCGCGCCGCCTCTTCCGGTGTCTGGAAAAGCGGGCCCACATCGACGTCGAAGCCGAGATCCGCGAAGGCCGTTGCGATCACCTTGGCGCCGCGGTCATGCCCGTCCTGTCCCATCTTCACCACCAGCATGCGCGGGCGGCGGCCTTCCGCTTCGGCGAACGCCTCGATGTCTTTCGAGATTTGCATGAAACCCTCATCGCCTTCATAGGCCTGGGCATAGACACCCGAGATCGACTTGATCTCTGCGCGGTGCCGCCCGAAGACCTCTTCCATCGCATCCGAAATTTCGCCGACCGTGGCACGCGCCCGCGCGGCGTCGACGGCGAGCGCCAGCAGGTTGCCCTTGCCGCGGGCGCCTTCGGTCAACGCCGCAAGCGCGGCCTTGCACTTCGTCTCGTCCCGCGTGGCACGAATCTTCTTCAGTCGCGCAATCTGCGCCTCGCGCACCTTCGCATTGTCAATGTCGAGAATTTCCAGCGGGTCTTCCTTGCCGGGGCGATACTTGTTCACGCCGACGATGACTTCCTCGCCCCGGTCGATGCGGGCCTGCTTGCGGGCGGCGGCCTCTTCGATCTTGAGCTTCGGCATGCCGCTTTCGACGGCCTTGGTCATGCCGCCGAGTTCCTCGACTTCCTCGATGAGCTTCCACGCTTCCGTGGCGAGCGAATGCGTGAGGCTTTCGATGTAATAGGAGCCGCCGAGCGGGTCGATCACATTGGTCACGCCCGTCTCGTGCTGGATGACGAGCTGCGTATTGCGCGCGATGCGGGCGGAGAAATCCGTCGGCAGGGCGATCGCCTCGTCGAGCGCATTGGTGTGCAGCGACTGCGTGCCGCCGAGCACAGCCGCCAGCGCCTCGATCGTGGTGCGGATGACGTTGTTGTAGGGGTCCTGTTCGGTAAGCGACACGCCGGATGTCTGGCAATGCGTGCGCAGCATCGAGGACTTCGCATCCTTCGGATCGAACTCCGACATGATGCGCGACCAGAGCAGGCGCGCGGCGCGAAGCTTCGCGACTTCCATGAAGAAGTTCATGCCGATCGCGAAGAAGAAGGAGAGCCGCGGCGCGAATTCGTCCACATTGAGACCGGCAGCAAGCGCGGCACGCACATATTCGCGGCCATCCGCAAGCGTGAAGGCGAGTTCCTGAACCTGCGTCGCGCCCGCTTCCTGCATGTGATAGCCGGAAATCGAGATCGTGTTGAACTTCGGCATGTTCTTCGAACAGAAGCCGATAATGTCGGAGATGATACGCATCGAAGGTTCGGGCGGATAGATATAGGTGTTCCGCACCATGAATTCTTTGAGGATGTCGTTCTGGATCGTGCCTGCGAGCTGCTCCGGCTTCACACCCTGCTCTTCAGCGGCGACGATGTAGTTGGCGAGGATCGGAATGACCGCCCCGTTCATCGTCATCGAAACGGACATTTCCTCGAGCGGAATCTGGTCGAAGAGGATCTTCATGTCCTCGACGCTGTCGATCGCCACGCCCGCCTTGCCGACATCGCCGACGACGCGCGGATGATCGCTGTCATAGCCGCGATGCGTCGCCAGGTCGAACGCGACGGAAAGCCCCTTCTGGCCGGCGGCCAGATTGCGGCGGTAGAAGGCGTTCGACTCCTCGGCGGTCGAGAAGCCGGCATACTGGCGAATGGTCCAGGGACGGCCGACATACATCGTCGCCTGCGGGCCGCGCGTATAGGGCGCAAACCCCGGCAGCGTGTTCGCCTCATAGCCCTCGGCGGCAATGCGCTCCATGTCCTCGGCGGTGTAGAGCGGCTTCACGTCGATGCCTTCCGGCGTGTTCCAGACGAGCGACGACGACCCCGCGCCCTTGGTCTGCTTCTCAACCGCTGCTTCCCAGTCCTTGAGCGTCTTCTTGTTCGCCATCGTCTCTCTACTCACGGAATTGACGGAATTTTGCCTGCGGCAGCCTAGCATGGCGGCGCAAAGGCCCCAAAAATCGCGCGGAGTATCCGGGAAGGCGGAAGCCCGGTCAAACCGCCTGAAGGAAGGGCCCGCGAGCCCGCAATTTCGTTGCGTCACCGGCGGTGCCCGGGCTTTGGCGGCGCGGAGAAAACGGAGCGGAAAGCGAAATGCCCCGCCTTGGCGAGCATATTGGCGGTGCAAATCCGCCTCCGGGCCCAGTAGAGTGGGGCCGGGTACGGGCAAGCGCGCCTCGCGCGGAAGTAAAATTGTGGGGAAATCCAGGAAACATGACCGTAAGTAGTATTCATGCCGGCTCCAGGGCCGGTCTCCTCGTCATTCTCTGCGCGGCGGCCTTGGCGATTACCGCCTGCAGCGGCGGCGGCGCGGCGCGCAAGCGCGATGCCGATGGCCGTGTGATCCCGACCCTCGCCGAGCAGGACCCTTCAGGCACGCTTTATGCGCGGGCCGTGAGCCGCGCAGCCTCGGGCGACTGCAACGACGACACGTTGAACGTACTCACCTGCTTTGCCTATCGCGGCCAGGGCTATGAAGGCGCACAGACGGCGCTCGGCCAGTGCCACATAGCAGCCGGAGAGGCCGCAGAAGGCGCCGAATGGGTGCGCCGGGCGGCGGATGCGGGCTGGGCGGACGCGCAGAAAATGCTGGCGCGGCTCTACCTGCAGGGCGAGGGCGTGGAGCGGAATCCGGTTGAGGGCGCCAAATGGGCTCGTCTCTACAGCCGCAATGCCCGCCTTCTCTCTCTCGGCGTTCAGCCCGACCTTACGGTCGCGGAGGATTTCCGCGGCGTCCTGACAAGTGAGGAAAATGCACGATCCGAGCAGCTCGCCTCGAACTGGATCCCGCGTTACTGGTCCGCCAGCAGCGAGCCCGACCAGCGGGTGCTGTCGAGCTGTGCCGTGGAGGGACGCCGTCCCCCGGCCGCAAGACCCGAAATCAGATCCATGCCCAATCCCTACTGAGGAATTTCCTGGTTAATGGACCGCAAGGCCCCCGCCCGGAAACGGCGGGGGCCTTTGTCATTCCAGACGCGCCCATTCAGGGAAACTTTACCCCCCTCCGATAAACCGGAAGGTGGTCGGAGGTCCATTCGGGAGGAGCCTCCGCGCAACACACGATCGATTCATAGGGAGCGAGGGTAAGGCTCTGGCCAGCGTGCACGGGCATAGCTCGGACGAGATCATACCCGCGGCCGGCTCCGCCGGGCGCCGCGACCCTTCCGTTCGGCTCGAGCTCTTCCACGCGATCATGCTTTCCTATCGCGTGCTGCCGATCTTCTTTCCGCTGATCAGCGGCGTCCTTGCGCTGATTTTCACGCCTGCTGCACCTCTCTGGGCCGTGGCGCTCTGGTGGCTCACGATCCTCGCCATCCATATCGAGTATTACGCCTATCAGAACCGCTATTTCGGCGCAGGCGTCGCGCCCGACAGCGCCGAGGGCTGGATCCGGGCCACGACCCTCCGCTACTGGATGATGAACCTTGTCTGGCTCGGACTTTTCCCGCTGTTCTGGAACGCGGGCGGCGACCTCCAGAATTTCGCCATCCTCATGGTCTTCGTCGTGCATGCGGTGATGGCGTCCCAGACCGCCTATCACGTGAGGCCCATAACGCTCTCCGTTTCGCTGCCGATCATGGCAGGCGTCGTCGGCGTCTGCATTTCGACATGGGAGACGACATATCTCGCGCTGGGCCTCGCCTGCGTGCCGACCTATCTTTATCTCCTCCGTCTCGCCCAGCAGCAACGTGAAGCAGCGGAAGAAACGCTGGAACTCAGGCTTCGCAATGCCGACCTGATCCGCGATCTCGGCCATGCGCGCGACCTCTCCGAAGCGGCGCGCCGTCAGGCCGAAGAAGCAAACGACCAGCTGCAGCGCAGGGAACACCACTTCCGCGCGCTTGTCGAAAACGCCTTCGACGTGGTGCTCGTCACCGACGAGAACGCCGTCATTCAATATGCTTCACCCGCCGCGGCGAAGATCGGGCTCCAGCCCGAAGCACTGATCGGCATGAACAGCCTCACCTTCCTGACCGAACAGCAGCGCAGCGAAGTGCTCGGCGTTGCGACCGCAGCCGGAAGCGGAACGACGACCCATAGCTACGAGCTGGTCGTGCCGGACTATCAGGGTTCGACGATCTGGATCGAGGCGACGCTGACGAACCTGCTGAACGATGAAAACGTTCGCGGCTACGTCATCAACCTGCGCGACATTACGCAGAGAAAACGGGCCGAAACGGAGCAGCGCAGCCAGTTCCAGGTCTTGCAGGCGCTTGCCACGGGCGAACCGCTGACGGAAGTGATGTCGCGGCTCGCGCTCGGTGCGGAGGAAACGAATCCCGGTGCACGCTCCGCCGTCTTCCTGCTCGACGGCAGCAGGGATCTCGTGACCAGCGCTGCGCCGAACCTGCCGGACGATTTCGAAGGCTGGATCAGCGAATTCTGGCGTCAGGAGAAGGACGGGTTCTTCGGCCAGGCCGCCATGGCCGGCACACGCATCGTCGTCACCAACCTGCAGGACGAGCAGCATGGCGAGTACGTATCGTCCTATATGCGCAAGGCAGACATCCAGTCGCTCTGGTTCCAGCCTATCGTGTCGCGGAACGGCAGTGTGATCGGCTCCTTCGCGCTTTACTTTCCGGCCGCCATCGAACCCGGCGCATGGGAAAACGACTACCTCGCGGGCGTCGCCCACCTCTGCAGCATCGCCATCGAGCGGCGGCGTTCGGAGGAGAACCTGCAGCGCGCGACCGAGGCCGCCGAACTCGCCAATCGCGCCAAGACGAAGTTCCTCGCCAATATGAGCCATGAACTGCGGACGCCGCTGAACGCGATCATCGGCTTCTCGGAGATAATGCGCCAGCAGATGTTCGGCCCGCTCGGCACCGAGCGCTACATCGAATATACGAACGACATCCAGGACAGCGGCCGTCATCTCCTCAATGTCATCGACGATATTCTCGACATCTCGAAGATCGAGGCGGGCCGCTACGCGATCGAGGATGAAGAGATAGATTTCGCCGAAGTGTTGCGCTGGTCGATCGAAATGATGCGTGCCCGCACGATCGAAAAGAAGCAGACCGTTGACCTTACCCTGCCGCATCAGATGCCGAAGTTGAACGCCGACCAGCGCGCCATGCGGCAGGTGATGCTCAATCTCCTTTCGAACGCCGCGAAATTCACGCCGGAAGGCGGCCGTATCGACCTTGGTGTGGAACTGTCGGCGCAGGGTGAACTCGTCCTCACAGTGCGCGACAACGGCATCGGCATCCCGACGGACAAGCTGCAAGAGGTGCTGGAGCCGTTCGGGCAGGTCGACGATACCAGCGCACGGCAGCATGGCGGCACAGGCCTCGGTCTGCCGATCACGAAGTCGCTTATCGAAATGCATGGCGGCAGCTTCTGCCTGCAGAGCGATTTCGGAAGCGGCACGACCGCGACCATGACCCTGCCCGGGTGGCGGCTTGTCTGGGGCCCGGATACGAAAAAGACCGCCACGCCGGGAGCGTGACGGCCTTCCCCGAAATTCCGCAAACCTACTCGGCGGCTTTTGCCGGCCTGTTCGATCCGATGAAGCCGAACAGGTGCCCGCCCACCTTGCGCATCTGGATCTCCTCCGAACCTTCCGTGATCCGGTAGCGGCGGTGATGCCGGTAGATGTGCTCGAAGGGCTTGTGCCGCGAATAGCCGATGGCGCCATGCACCTGCATCGCAAGGTCCGCCACCTGGCAGACCAGACGGTTCGCACGGTAGTTGCACATCGAAACCCGGTCCGAGAGATATTTGGCGACATCGGGCTTCGACATCTGGTCCATTTCCCACGCCGTCTTGTAGATGAAGGTCCGAATCATCTCGCATTCGGTATGAGCCTCGACCAGCGGGAACTGAATCGCCTGGTTCGATGCGAGCGGCTTGCCGAAGGGCTTGCGCTTCTTGGCATAGGCGACGCTTTCCTCGATGCAGTATTGCGCCGCGCCGACGCCGGAGGCCGCCTGCCGGATACGGTTCTCATGCACGAAATGCTGCGCGAGTTCGAGACCCCGCTCGGGATCGCCGAGATAGGAGCCCTCCGGCACCCAGACATTGGTGAACGAAACGCGCGGGTGGTCCGTGGGCATGTTGAAGGTCCAGAGATATTCCTCGACCTGCACGCCGGGCGTATCCATCGGCACGATGAAACAGGTGATGCCGAGCGCATCGCCGGGCTTGCCGCTGGTGCGCGCGAACACGAAATCATGCGTCGCGACGTGAAGCCCGGTGTTCCACATCTTCTGGCCGTTGATGAGCCAGCCATCGACGCCGTCGCGTTTCTCGCGCTTTGCCGAGGTTTCCATCCATGTCGCGTCCGAACCGTGATCCGGCTCCGTAAGGCCGAAGGCCACGCGGATCGAGCCGTCGAGCGAGCCCTTGATGAAGGTCTTCTTCTGCTCGTCCGTGCCGAAATCGCGGAACATGAGCACGGTCGGGAAATTGCCGACGATCGAGCTTTCGTTCTGAAGATCGTTGTGAAGGCCGAGACCCTTGGCCGCGAGATGGTCGCGGATCACGGCCATGGCGAGGTTGCTGCCGTCCTTGCCGCCATATTCCTTCGGCAGCGCAAAGCGCAAATGTCCGGCCTTGTCGGCGCGGCGGCGCATTTCGCCCAGAAGCGCTTCCCACTCGTGGCGCGGCAGACCTTCATTGTCCCAATCGGTGCGCGCATGTTCGCGGCGATGGTCGAAGAACCGCTCATTGTCGTCCTGCGCCTGAAGCGGCTTGATTTCCTTTTCGATGAAATCGTCGAGAACGGCGAGATAGTCCGTGATCTCTTTTGGAATCCTGAAATCCATGGAAAGCCTCCCTCTGCCCTCCGTGATCCGCAACCGGCCCGGAGGATGTTTTGAGATATCGATGGGATCACTATAGACAGCGGTCCAGTTTCTTAAAGGCCGCGCACCCGGAGCTTTCCCGACGAGGCCCGGCGACGCTGGGGAAGGCGCGACAAAATTTCCGCGTTAACGATTTGTCTGCCTAAGCCGTTGACCAGACACAAGATTTAGCCGTGAACGAAGCCGGAAAACGACACGGTCACCGATTCGGACCCGGTTCGTTCGCCCAATATTCCGATCGTTAATTCGCCAAGGGTTAATGGAGCCGGCCTTGCTTCCGGCCCGAATTGCGCGGAAGGTGCGCCTTCGATCATGAGTACCGGCCCCCTTCATTCTCCCGACGAAAGACTGCGCGACGGCATCGCGGAGCGCCGCCGCATCACGGCCGTGCTCGGGCCGACCAATACGGGCAAGACGCATCTCGCCATCGAGCGGATGATGGCGCATGAGAGCGGCATGATCGGCCTGCCGCTCCGGCTTCTCGCCCGTGAGGTTTATGACAGGGTCGTGAAAGCGAAAGGCGCGCGGGCCGTCGCGCTGATTACCGGAGAAGAGAAAATCCTCCCTGCCTCGGCGCGTTATTATGTCTGCACCGTCGAGGCCATGCCGCTCGACCGCGAGGTCGAGTTCCTCGCCATCGACGAAATCCAGCTCGCAGCCGACCGCGAACGCGGCCACACCTTCACCGACCGCCTGCTGCGATCGCGCGGACGCTCCGAGACCATGATGCTCGGCTCGGAAACCGTCCGCAGCCTGATCCAGAAACTCCTGCCCGACACGCGCTTCGTGAGCCGGCCGCGATTTTCGGAACTTTCATGGACCGGCTCGAAAAAGATCACGCGGCTGCCGCGCCGGTCGGCGATCGTCGCCTTCTCCGCCGATCAGGTTTACGCGATCGCGGAACTGATCCGCCGCCAGCGCGGCGGTGCGGCTGTGGTGATGGGCGCCTTGAGCCCGCGCACCCGCAACGCACAGGTGGCGCTCTACCAGTCGGGCGAAGTGGACTTTCTCGTGGCCACGGACGCAATCGGCATGGGCCTCAACATGGATGTCGACCATGTCGCCTTTGCCTCCACGCAGAAATTCGACGGCCGCCACCTGCGCCCTCTCGGCGTTGCAGAACTCGCGCAAATCGCGGGCCGCGCCGGCCGGTACATGAACAACGGCACCTTCGGCACGACAGGCGATGCCGCCGCTCTCCCTGAAGACGTCATTTCACGCATCGAGAACCATCAGTTCGAACCGGAACGCGTCTTCCAGTGGCGAAATCCGCATCTCGACTTCACCTCGGTTCAGGCCCTGATACGCAGCCTCGAGGCGCCGCCCGGCAGACCGGGCCTGATGCGCGCGCAGACCGCAGACGACCTCGAGGCGCTCGAACGCATGAGCCGGATGCCGGAAATCGCCGCCCTTGCCCGTGCGCCCCACGCGATCCGCCGCCTCTGGGAAGTGGCGCAGGTGCCCGACTTCCGCAAGACGCTCGCCAGCGAGCATGCCTCGCTTCTCGCCCGGCTCTATCTCTTCCTGATGGAACCGGGCGGTGATACGCCCGGACGCATCCCCGATGACTGGCTCGATCGCCAGATCGGCAAGCTCGACCGTTCCGATGGCGACATCGATGTGCTTGCCACGCGCCTCGCACATATGCGGACATGGTCCTATGTGGCAAACAGGGCGGATTGGCTGCACAATCCTGCGCATTGGCAGGAGCGCGCGCGTAATATAGAGGATAGGCTGTCCGACGCGCTTCACGAGCGATTGACGCAGCGGTTTGTCGACAGGCGCACCAGCGTATTGATGAAACGTCTGCGCCAGAACGAGGATCTTATGGCGGCTGTAAATGGCGATGGCGAAGTACTGGTCGAAGGCGAGTATGCCGGCCATCTCGAAGGTTTTGTGTTTGTGCCGGATCCCCGCGCGGACGGCGAGCAGGCCCGGGTTCTCCGCGCCGCCGCCGACCAGGCGCTGGTCTCCGAAATCGCCTCCCGCGCGGAACGCCTGACGACTGCGCCCGACGCCGACATTGCGCTGTCGGAACATGGCCGCATTGTCTGGGCCGGGCACCCGGTCGCCGAACTCCGGGGCAGCGACAATATTCTTCAGCCGCGCGTGGAGCTCATCACCGGCGAGCAACTTCATGGACCCGCGAAGGAAGCCGTGCAGTCCCGCCTCGACGCATGGCTGAAGATGCATGTGACGCAGGTTCTTGCGCCGCTCGTTGCGCTGCGCGATGCAACCGATATCGAAGGACTGGCGCGCGGCATCGCCTTCCAGCTTGTCGAGAATCTCGGCACGCTTGCGCGCGAAGCCGTGGCCGACGATCTCCGCTCCCTCGACCAGGCGGCACGCGGCCAGCTCCGCAAGCATGGCGTACGCTTCGGGGCCTATTCCGTTTTCATTCCGGCGCTGCTGAAGCCCGCACCCGCGCGTCTGAAACTCACGCTCTGGGCGCTCGCCCGCAAGGATGCCGATGAGCCCTTCGCGGGCCTGCCCGCCGCGCCCGCACCGGGCCTGACCTCGGTTCCGGCGGAACCTGCCGCGCCCCAAGGCTTCTATGCCGCGCTGGGCTTCCGCGTTTGCGGGACGCGCGCCGTGCGCCTCGACATGCTGGAGCGCGTCGCCGATCTCATTCGCCCGGTGATCGCATCCCGCGCCTATAATGGCGGCTTCGTGGTGACGCCGGACCTGATGTCGCTTGTCGGCTGTTCGGGCGAGGAATTCGCGGGCCTGCTTCGCGGCCTCGGCTATCGCTCGCAGGTCGAAAAGATCGTGCCGCCCGCGCCGGCGGCCCCTGTTGCGGAAGCACCCGCTGCCGCCGAGCCCGCGGCGGAAGCGCCCGCAGCGGACGCACCACCCGCGGAAGAAGAAGAGGCGACGCCCGAGGCCGTGACGGAAGAACCTGTGGCCGAAGAACCTGTAGCTGCCGAAGCGGCTGCAGAGCCGGAAGCCGAAGCGGTTGCAGAGCCGGAAGCCGAAGCTGCGCCGCAGGAAGGCAGCGCGGAAGCCGCAGCGGTGGAAGCACCGCCTGCCGAACCCGTCGAGATGGAAATCTGGCGCCCCTCGCGCCGCCGTCACGGAGGCGAGGCAAACCGCAAGCCCCGCCGCGACCGCAATCGCACCGAAGCCGCCGCGCCGGGACAGCCGGGCGAGCGCCGCGAAGGCGAACGCCGCAATGAGGGTGGCAAGCACGAAGGCCGCAAGCAGGACAACAAGCATCGTCATGGCGGCAAGCCGCCGCGCCGGGATGCCAAGCATGACAAGCCGCGCGACTATGGCTTCAGCAAGCCGAAGCCTCGCGACCGCGAACCCGATCCGGATTCGCCCTTCGCCAAGCTTGCCATCCTGAAAGAGCGCAACCGGACCAGCTGACGATATGAGCGCGGAAACCGGCCAGCCGGGTCAACGCATCGATCGCTGGCTGTGGCAGGCGCGCTTCCTGAAAAGCCGGTCGCTCGCAAGCGGCTTCGTCGAAACCGGCAAGCTCCGCCTCAACGGAGAGCGCATCGGCAAGGCAAGCCGGCTGGTGCGGCCGGGCGATGTTCTCACCTTCCCGCTCGGACCGCATATCCGCGTCGTGAAGGTTCTCGCCCTGCCCGTTCGCCGGGGGCCGGCACCTGAAGCGCGCGCCCTGTATGAAGACCTCGACCCGCCCATCCCGGCACCCAGGCGGGAAGAAGGAGCGCCGAGTAGCCGCGAACCCGGAACGGGAAGGCCAACCAAGAAGGACCGCCGCTCCATCGACGCGCTCACGAAAGACGACTAATTCACAACTTTCTGCGTGGTTGAAAATCATCGCCGCGCGCTGTAAGTGAAATTTCGATGCTGACCAAGATCAAATCCTTCCTGCTCGGCGCGGCCGAGGAACAACGCGACGAAGCGGAAGATCTGCGTGTCGCGGTCGTGGCGCTTCTCGTGCGCGCGGCGACGGCCGATGCGGATTTCGGCTCCGACGAAAAGGAGACGATCCGCCGGATCGTGAGCGAATGCTTCGATCTCGCGCCGGAGGAAGTGAGCGCGCTGATCGAGGCGGCGAAGACGGAAGAAGCCGAAACCCTCGACCTTCACCGCTGGACCCAATCGGTAAAGCGGGCCTATAGCGAGGACGAGCGGGTTCAGCTGATCGAGAGAATGTGGGAAGTCGTCTATTCCGACGGTGTTCTCGACGACTACGAAGCCAATCTGTTGCGGCGCGTTGCCGGCCTGATATACGTTCCCGACCGTCTGTCGGGCGAAGCGCGCCAGCGCGTGATGGCCAGGCTGGGCGTGCTGCCCCGGAAGGATTGAGAGGTTCGGGGAAACCCGATCGAAGTGACGGCGCCAGACCGCCGCGCTACTGGAGACTGCGATGACCTATGTCGTGACCGAAGCCTGCATCCGCTGCAAATACATGGATTGCGTGGAAGTCTGCCCCGTCGATTGCTTCTACGAGGGCGAGAACATGCTGGTCATCCACCCCGACGAGTGCATCGACTGCGGCGTCTGCGAGCCGGAATGCCCCGCCGAGGCCATCAAGCCGGACACGGAGCCGGGGCTCGAGAAGTGGCTCGAGGTCAATTCCGAATATGCCTCCAAGTGGCCGAATATCACCATAAAGCGGGACCCGCCCGCCGATGCCGACGAGTGGCAGGGTGTCAGCGGCAAGTTCGACGGGCATTTCAGCCCCGAGCCCGGCGAGGGCGACTGAACCTGGTCCATTCCGGCACGCCGGAACCCGGGAAAGCCGCAGAAATCTGCGAAGATTTCGCCCTATCCCCCTGTGTTAACTATCCTTTTCGCGCCCTGCCTTCCAAAGGCGGGGATTCTGTGCTATATATGTCGCACTGAAAATTTCCGCTTACAGCGCTGCTCCGGCCGGAAGAGAGCTTACCGTCCGGGTGTAAAAAGGTTGCTGACATAGCCCGGAGGGAAAGGCGGCGATCTTAAGCTGCGCCGGGCTACCGGCCGTCCCGCAATGTCGCAGGGGCTGGCTGTGGTCTTCGTACTCGGGAGGGGAGTGTCGGGCGCGGGCGCAAGTCCGGCCGGGCCCTTGCGATGGCGAGGCTCGAGGCAGCCTGGGTGGAAAATGAAACGCGAAGCCGGTGAGAAAGATTCATGTCCTTCTTCCGGCCTTTGGAATTGAGAAAGGCTGGGTACAGGTAGAGACGATGGCGAGCAAAACCACGAAGTCCCCCAAGTCGAAGCCCGCGGCGGCGAAGACGAAAGCCGCGGCGGCAAAGCCGGTGGCCAAGGCCCGCGCAACGGCCGCTACGGCCAAGACGAAGCCGGCCAAGGCGGCGCCGAAGAGCAAGGCTGCTGCAAAACCCGCCGCCAAGCCCAAGGCTCCCGCGAAAGCGAAGGCAGCGCCCAAGGCCGCCGCGAAACCCGCCGCCGGCAAGGCCGCGGCAAAACCTGCTGCGAAGCCGAAGGCCAAAGCCGCACCAGCCAAACCCGCGCCTGAGAAGGCCGCCGAGAAAACCGCTGCCGAGAAGAAGCTCGGCACGCGGCCGAGCAATGCGGCGAGCAAGCTGATGGCGGCGGCGAAGAGCCGCGCCGAGAAAGCGACCAAGGCGGCGGCGGAAAAGGCTGCGCCCGAGAAGCAGGCGGCTCCCCAGAAGCCGGCGGCAAAGGCCGAAGCCCCGAAGGCGAAGGCAGCAGAGCCGGCAAAACCCGCCGCGCCGAAGCCGAACTTCAAGGCCAAGGAATTTGTGGTTTACCCGGCCCATGGCGTCGGCCAGATTCTCGAAATCGAGGAGCAGGAAGTCGCCGGGCACAGGCTCGAGCTCTTCGTCATCAATTTCGACAAGGAAAAGATGACGCTGCGCGTTCCGACCAACAAGGCGAATGCCGTTGGTATGCGCAAGCTCTCCGACGCAGGTGTCGTCGACTCCGCGATCGAGACGCTGCGTGGCCGCGCCCGGATCAAGCGCACCATGTGGAGCCGCCGCGCGCAGGAATATGAGGCGAAGATCAACTCCGGCGATCTGATCTCGATTGCGGAAGTGGTGCGCGACCTCTATCGCTCCGAGCGCCAGCCGGAACAGTCCTATTCCGAGCGTCAGCTGTATGAAGCCGCACTCGACCGCATGGCGCGCGAAGTCGCCGCGGTGGAGCGGATTGGCGAGGACGCAGCCATCCAGCGCGTGGAACAGGCCCTGCAGGGAACCGGGAAGCGCGACAAGGCGGAAAAGGACGGTGAGGAGAGCAGCAGCGAGGCTGCCTGACCTGCCTCACGCAGACGTTACCGAAAAGCCCGGCAGAAACGCCGGGCTTTTTTGTTTCCACCTTTAAATCACGGAAAGAAAAGGAACATCTGATCAGCTCGGCGGTTTTTACAGCAGGAAGGACGAATTGAAAACGAGGTGCGGGGCATGGTCCAGCCTTGCCTTTGCGCCGTAAGAAGGAGGAGTGAACGGGTGGTACATATGGACACTCCTGAGACACAGCGGGCCAATCGCCGTTTCATGAAGCGCGCAATGACGGTGCCGCTCCTCGACGAGGAGCGGGAGTTCGACCTTGCGCGGCGCTGGAAACATGACAGGGACGAGCACGCGCTGCACGAGTTGACGCGCGCCTATATGCGGCTCGTCATCTCGCTGGCGACGCGCTTCCGCAACTACGGCCTGCCCTATGGCGACCTCATTCAGGAAGGTAATGTCGGCCTGATGCAGGCAGCTGCGCGCTTCGAGCCGGAGCGCGGCGTCCGCTTTTCGACTTATGCGACATGGTGGATCAGAGCCGCGATCCAGGACTACATCCTGCGGAACTGGTCTATCGTGCGCACGGGCACCACGGCGGCGCACAAGTCGCTCTTCTTCAATCTCCGGCGCCTGCGCAGCCTGATCGACAACGGCACGCGCCAGCACCTGACGGAAGACGACCGCATCTTCATCGCGAAGCGGCTGGGCGTCGGTACTGCAGATGTGGAAGCGATCGACGCACGGCTGATGGCGGGCGACCGCTCGCTGAATACGCCCGTGAGCGAAGCCTCGACCGAGAACACGGTAGAGTGGCAGGACCTCCTGACCTGCGATCGCCAGCTTCCCGACGAGGAAGTGATGGAATCGCATGACAGCGAGAGGCGCTCGAAATGGATCGGCGAGGCACTCGAGACCCTGAGCGAGCGTGAACTCACCATCATCAAGGAACGGCGGCTGCGCGACGAGGCGGTGACGCTCGAGATGCTCGGCGAGCGACTCGGCATTTCCAAGGAACGGGTTCGTCAGATCGAGCATGCTGCGCTGAAGAAGATGCGCCGCGCGCTTCTCGACCGCGTTCCGGATCCGGAGGAAGCAGGCCTCCTCGCCTGATTCCTATTCGGTGATGACCTTGTAGCGCCGTCCCGCGACGATCTGTTCGCCGGAGATGAGGCCGTTGAGGACCTTGAACCGGTCGGCCTTGTGCTCCGAATGGATCATACGCTGCGAAAGCGATGCAATACTGTCGCCCGACCGCGCAGTGACGAGACGCAGCCGCAGGGGTTTCACCGCCTTGGCCTCTGCCGCCGAAATCCTGCGGAAGCTCCGCGCCGTTTGCTGCAGGGCAGGCATATATTTCGCTCCGCTTTGCGGCAGGGTGCCGAGGATGAAACGGCCCACCTGATCGGGCGAGAACTCGACGGCGACGAGACGCGCATCGTGATCGCCGATCCGGGTCGGCGCCGCAGCAGCCTTCATGCCGTCGATGGTGAACCGCTCGACGGCGCCGATCCGCACACCGGCCGCCCAGGTGCCGCTCAGATAGCTGCCGATCTCGTCGCCCGGCGCCTTCTTTCCCATATCGAACTTTGCAATCGACCGCTCGGGACCCTGCATCGTGACGGCGGTGGCGCCGTTGACGATGACGAACCCGGGCGGCGCCTCGAAGGCGAAGCGGAGTTCGGGATGGATGAACAGCCTGTCCCGGACAATGCCCTGCGAAGGATTGTCGCCGTAAAGCATGCCGTTTATGGCGGAGAGGAAAGTATCCCTGTCGCGCGCGCCGCCGCCCGGGCGAATGCCCGTCTCGCGCGCATGGGCGAGCGCTGCCTCGACGCGCGCGGGTGTCGCTGGATGGCTGGCGAGCCAGTTCGTCTGAGTACCGTCGCGCTGCACGCCGCGAAGTTTCGCTTCGAGCGCCTCGTTCGCGCCCATCGATTCAAGAAAATCCGCAGCCGAATAGGGATCGTACCCTGCGCCGGCGAGATAACGGATGCCGAGCATGTCGGCTTCATATTCCTGGTCGCGGGAATAATTGGCGAGGAAACCCTGCCCGCCAAGTCCGAAAGCCTGATTGAGGGCTTGGCTGCCAACCACGGCCCCGAGCACAGCGCCGAGAATGGACGTGCCGACCGCCGCCGTATGGCGTTGCGCCGAGTGGCGCGCAGCGACATGACCGATCTCATGGCCGATCACGCTTGCGAGCTCCGCTTCGTCGTTTGCCAGCGCAATCAACCCGCGCGTGACATAGACATAGCCGCCCGGCAGCGCAAAGGCGTTGATCGCGGGCGTGTCGAGAACCGTCACGCGATAGGGCTCATCGGGCCGGTTCGTCGCGCGGACGATCCGCGAGGTGACGCCCGCTACATAGGCCCCGAGTTTTTCATCGCCATAGGCGCCGCCAAAGGCCTTGAGAATTTTGGGATGAAGCTCGGCGCCCGCTCTCGCCTCGTCAGCAGGCGACATGATCGGTGTGATCTGGCGCGCGCCGGTGGCCGGGTTGGTCGTGCAGGCCGCAAGCGCAAGGAAACCTGCCATGGCGGCCGCGCATGCGAGGAATGAGCGGATCGTCCCCCGGATCGGGAATGACATCCGGGCGGAAACCCGTGTGGCTCCGGCATGCGGCATCACGTGTCAGTCCTGCCTGTCGAGAAACTCGATCTGCTCGGGATGTGTGACGACAATTTCCGGTCCATTGTTCCGGCCAATCCAGCCGCGCACCCGGATGGTCCGCGCCGCCAGGCGCTCAAGCGATGGCGCCGTTCCACCTTCCGCCTCAAGCAGCGCCACCCATGATTCGTCCTTCCGGAAAAGCCTAACGTCGCGCTCCTGTACTGTCACCGTGAAGTCCGATCGATAGTCTTCGCCGAAATTGAGATAGAGCCGGCCACGAACAAGCGCCGCTTGTTGCACTTTACCCTCAACGAGTTCGAACCGGCCGGCATGCCGGTTGAGGCCGGCAACATCGGACCCATCGCGGATCGCATAGAACGGATCCTGCCATATGCCCAGGCCGGCCGACCGCGCTTGCCGTTCGGCGGCGAGAAGCTGCTCCGCGCAGGCCCGATTGTCGGGAAAGGTATAGACCCGGGCGAGCCCCTCATTCAGCATCGCTTGCTGCAGCCAGACTTCTCCGCCAGCGCGCGCGACAAAGGCGTGCGCGAGCACACGGCCATGGCGGTCCAGCCTGGCGCCGCCGTAGCGTAGCGAAACGGTCTCGCCCTCGGCCATTTCCGTCAGCCGCTCCTTAGCCTCGCCGGAGAGCGGCCATGGTTCGAAGCCTGCGCGCCCGAGGGGCAGCTTCGGCGCCTGAATACCCTTGAGGCGCACTTCCCGCCCATCGTCGAGGACCACCGTATCGCCATCGACAATACCGGTTACGACCGCGGCCTCTCCCTGCTCGAGCCGGCAGCCTTCATCGGGGAGAACGGCGCCGGGCGCAGTGCGCTCCTGCGCTGCGGCAGAAGTATCGTCCGCTGCCTTGCCGGAAGTGGAAATGAAGATCGGCGAAAGAAGCCATGCCGTGAACGCCGCGAGGAGAAGCCCCTTCGCGCCGCGACACCCGAAAGGAACGCGCCCTGGACCCAGCTTGCTCAGCCCGGCGCCTCCTCTGTGCGCAAGTCCTGCGCACGAAGCGCAATGATCGCCGCTTCCGTCCGGTTGCGGACGCCGAGCGCCTGCAGGATCGCATTGACGTGCAGTTTGACGGTCGCGATGGAAATGCCGAGCACGCGCGCAATTTCCTGGTTCGACCGGCCCTTTCCGATTTCGGCGAGCACATCCCGCTGGCGCGGCGTGAGCTTGTGGTGGCTCGCCGCGGCGAAGGAATGCGGCGCTTCGGCGAAACCTTCCACCTGAGGGGCGAGCAATATGTCCGGGACGTATCGACCGCCCATTTCGACGAGACGGAGCGCGCTTTCGGCGAGATTGACGCCAAGCGTTTTCGGAATGAACCCGGCAACGCCGATATCCATCACATCGCGCACGAAGCCGGGCGACAGGCGATCGCTGAACACAACGATGCGCGCACTGGTCCGCGAGGCGAAATCCGCCAGCGCATCGAGTTCCGCCGGTGCCGTCGGATTGCCGATGTCGACAAGCGCGAGAGAATAATCGCTTCCGCCGGCCAGCGCCGCATTGCGCAGACCTGCGCCGAGCTTGAGATCGCAACCGGGATAAAGCCGGTTCACTATGGAGGAAAGCCCTTCGCAGAAGATTGGCTGCTCGCCCATGACAAGAATGCGCATCACAGCCTCCCGCTGTTGCAGCGAAACAGGCTGTCAGGCCCGGCAGATGCCGCGCGGTGCCTCGAGCAAGCCGAAAGATGAATCATACAACCCATATCAACCTTTGAGCGTATGACTACACATTTAGACCTAATCATTGCGGAAGGCAAAATTCTCCCGCGAGTCCTTGACCTCCCGGTGATTGCGGCCCCCGCGGACCTGACGTAGGTTGCGCGGCACATGGGGGCCTCGCCGGTGCGGCGCGCGTCCCTGTCGGGATGGCCCCGTAGCTCAGCTGGATAGAGCACAGGATTCCTAATCCTGGGGTCGCGCGTTCGAATCGCGCCGGGGTCACCATCTCCCTGCGAGCCGCGACCGGCGCAAACCGGCGTCCGGCAAGGCCCACTGCCACCAACACGGACGGAAAGCACCTTCACTGGGCAAGGCTTCGATTGGCGCATTAGACCCCCCACTGGTATAACTTTGTTGGTAGCGGCTAGGCACAAGATACAAAGATATCTTTGCATTAGTCAACAAGATTTCTTGGTATTCGGACTTAATCTTCTTGGTCAGGTCGTTTCTCGAACATAAAGGCGGAAAACCGGGCCTTTCGGGCCGGTGTGGCAAATGACCGTCCCCCTTCGCCTCAGCGAAATACGCAAGTTCCTTGGTCTTTCGCAAAAGGACATGGGACGCCGGGTCGGTGTTTCCGGCACGACCTGGCAGAATTACGAGCTCGAAAACGCCTCGCCCAACGCCCATGTCCTCGCCCGCCTCTCCTCGGAGGGTTTCGATATCAACTGGGTGCTGACGGGCGAAGGGGCGATGCGCGCCAGCGAAGAGGCGCCCGACGGAAGGCCCGCCGGCTTCTCCGAACTGGGAGCCCGCGACCTCGGGCGGGGCGAACTCGGCGGCGACGGACGGCACGTTCTTGTGCCGCGCCTCACACTCCGGACCCTGGAAGATGAGGCCGGGCGGCGCATGACGGCGGAAGACCGCTCGCTGTTCGAGGCCCTTTCCTTCCGCCGCGACTTCATCGAGCGGGACTTGAAGGCGGAACCGGCAAAGCTGATCGCCATCGAGGCGCCGGACGATGCCATGCTGCCGACGATCGCCCCGGGCGACCTGCTGCTCGCCGACATATCCGAACCGAAACTGCGCGGCAGCGGCATTCATGTGCTTGCGAGCCGCGGCGCGCTGATGGTGAGGCGGCTTCAGGTGAGGATCGACGGCGGCGTGACCGTGTCGAGCGACAATGCCGCGCGCTATCCCGCCGAAGAGATTGAGCCGGACGCGCTTGGCAGGGTAAAGATCATCGGTCGCGTGATCTGGCGCGGCGGACGTCTCTAGAGCAGACCGGAAACCGCGCCGCGATGACCAAAGCCGCCAATGCCGCCTTCGCAGCCGATGCGAAAACCATTCTCGTCATCAAGCATGGCGCCTTCGGCGACGTGACCCAGGCGGATGGCGCGCTGCGCGACATCCGCGAAAACCATCCGGCTGCCTTCATCGCCATTCTCACCACCCGACCCTATCGCGCGCTCCTTGAACGCTGCCCTCATGTGGACGAGGTGATGGTCGATGAGCGTGCGCCGCGCTGGCGCCTCGACCGGATGCTGGCATTGAGAAAGACCCTGCGGGGACGCGGATTCGACATGGTCTACGACCTGCAGAATTCGCCGCGCACGGCTTTCTATTACCGCTGGATGCTGAAGGATTGCCGCTGGTCCGGCACGGCGAGGGGCTGCAGCCATCCGCACCGCGCGAAGGATCCGAAGAAAATCCGCACGCTCGACCGGCTGGCAGGCCAGCTCGAGGATGCAGGCCTCGCCATCCGCCACACGCGCGCACCCGACGTCTCATGGCTTGCAGGGGACGTGAGTACCCTTCTCGAAAAGGCGGGCGTGACAAAGCCTTATATCGTGCTGGTGCCGGGCTGCTCCGCGCGCCACCCGCAAAAGCGCTGGCCGCATTATGCGGCCTTGGCGGAACGCTTGATCGCGGCAGGACATGAAATCGTGCTGGCGCCGGGGCCCGATGAAATCGAGCTTGCAAGGTCGATCCCCGGCATCTGCATCGAGAAGACGAACTGGATGGCGCTTGCGGGCATATTGAAGCGCGCGCGCTTCGTGATCGGCAACGATACGGGACCGAGCCACCTGGCCGCCCATCTCGGCACGCCGGGTCTCGCGCTTTTCGGCTCGCATATGCCGGCCGAGCGCACCGGCATCGTCCGCGAGAATTTCGGCGCTATCGAGGTCACCGACCTGTCGGCGCTCGCCGTCGACCGCGTCTATGAGGAAGCGATCAGCCGGATCGGCGCTCACTCGAACTCGGTATAGGATTTTTCCTCGATGATGGATGATCCCGTGAGGAGGTTGATCTCCTTCTTGATCGCCGCGCGCTTGTCGTTCTGCTTGTAGACCGAGCGCGCAAGCTCGATGAAGGCCGGGCCGAAATCCTTGTCCGCCTCGCATTGGCGGATATCGTCCTCGATCACCCAGAGCGCCTCGTTGACCGCCTTGAGCTCGCCTTCGAGCCGGCGCAGCTCCGCGCTGTCGGCGAGATTGGCCTTGCGCGCCTCTTCGAGCACCGCAAGCTCATGCCGCACATTGGCAAGCTTCGCCGCATCCGACATGCGCTCCGACTTGATGTTCAGAATGGTGATCTTGTCGATAAGCTCGCCGGGACCGACCTCGATCATGACGGGCTTGGCTTCTTTCTGGGACATGTCGGCTCCGGCCAATGTGACGAAACCCGCCTGCTATAGCGCAAGGCGAGGCTCCGTGTCATCCATGGCGGACGCACCTGCCCTCCCCAGCCCCGAATAAATCCTTGCGGAGAGGGCCTCCGGCGCTGAAAATCTTCCTTCCCGAAGCCGCGAAAATCGCGAGGCCGATGTCCTTCATCTCGAGATTGCTCGACCAGTTGCGCGGTAGCGACATGCCGGAGCTTCGCCATGCCGCGCGTTCTGCCTCGCCCACACTGATGGTCGAGATCGGCGGCTATGCCCACAAGGCGCGCGACTGGTCGGCGGGCGGCGCCTGCATCGAGGGCTTCGCCGAGGCCGTCGCCATCGGCAATATCCTGAGCGGCCATCTCTATTGGGCAAACGACAGGCGGCGCCTCTCTTTCGCGGCGGAGGTGATGCGGCTCGACCCCGGCGGCGCGCTGGCGCTGCGCTGGCTCGACCTGCCGCTGGCGATCCAGCAGGAGATGGAAGCGCATATCGGCTGAGCCCGCCGCTGCGTCAGTTGCGTGGCGCCCGCCACGGGCTAGGCTCTCTCCCAAAGAAACCGGAAAAGGGAGAGACGACATGGCCTACAAGACGCTCATCGTGAAGAAGGAAGGCGCGGTCGACTGGGTGACGCTGAACCGCCCGGACGCGCTCAACGCGATGAACCCCGAACTCGTGGACGAGCTGCAGGATTATTTCGGCAGGCTCTATACGGACCATTCCGTCCGCATCGTCGTGCTGAAGGGCGCGGGCCGCGCCTTCTGCGCCGGGCTCGACCTCAAGGAACGCTCGAACAGGCCGGATGCCGACGCGACAAGCGGCAGCCCGCAATCGGGCCTCGTCGCGCAGCGCCGCATCAGCGAGATCGTGATGCGCATGCGCCGCTGCCCGCAGGCGATCGTCTCGCTCATCCATGGGCCGGCCTGCGGCGGCGGCTTCGCGCTGGCACTTGCCTCCGATATCCGCATTGCGGGAACGAGCGCGCGCATGAACGCCGCCTTCATCCGCATCGGGCTTTCCGCCTGCGATATCGGCGTGAGCTACTTCCTGCCGCGGCTTGTCGGCGTTTCGGTTGCGAGCGAATTGATGATGACCGGCCGCTTCATCAATGCGGAACGCGCCGCGCGCGTGGGCCTTGTTTCGGAAGTGGTGCCGGACGAGAAGCTCGAAGAGGCGGCCGCGCCTTACATCGAGGAGATGCTGACGACCTCGCCGCTAGGCCTGCGCCTCACCAAGGAATGCCTCAACATGTCGGTCGATGCGGGAAGCCTCGAAGCGGCCGTGGCGATGGAGGACCGGAACCAGATCCTCTGCGCGCAAACGAGCGATTTCCGCGAGGGCATCTCGGCCTTTCTCGGCAAGCGCAAGCCCGCCTACACGAACAGCTGAAAACGAAACGGCCGCTTCGCGAATTCGCGAAGCGGCCGCTCCCCACACTTTCCCCTCGGATCAGAAGGAGAAGACGAGCTGCGCGCTGAGCTCGTTCACCCGGTCTGAATCGAGATCGTAATGCGTCCATTCGGTACGGACGGACATGTTGTTCGACACCGCGAAATCGGCGCCCGCGCCGCCGAGCCAGGAAAGCTCGCGGCCCGAACCGACATCGTCGTAATTGTGGAGACCGCCCTTGCCGTAGAGCGCGACATTGTTCGCGACCGGGAAGGAAACGAGAAGCTCCGCACCATAGGTGTCGACGCTGTCGGTCACGCCGCCGACGGAGATGTCGGCGAGATCGGCATAGAAAGCCTGCACCGCGAGATACTGATTGAGACGCCAGCCGGCCATGCCGCGCCAGGTCCAGTCGTCGTCATTGCGCGACCAGCCCCAGCCGAGACCGCCACCGACATAAAGGCCGGTCTGGAATGCCGTCTGGTTGTAGAGCGTGCCCTGACCCGTGGTGCCCTGACCGGACTGCGCTGCCGCGCCCGTGGCAAAACCGGCGAGACCCATCGCGAGCCCGGCTGTGCAGAGAAGTCGTGTTGCGTTTTTCATTCATGAGCCTCGTTGAGAGAATGTCCAAGGCCCCCTTCACCCGCCGACAAGATGTTCGACCTGTTGCATTCGCGCAAGAAAAAGCGGCGCCCGCTTCCTGCCCGATTGTCGCCGCAATTGAAGAAAGCCTTGTGGCACAAGCACTTTTCGCAACATGAAATTATGGGAAGAGCCGCGCGATGCACCGATCGTCGCGGCGCGTGTCTTTCGCGCAACAATTTGTGTGAACAAGGGTGAGAAGAAGTGCTTGTGCCGCAGCTACTTCTTCTTGCTCATATCGATCAGCGGCACCATCCGAATCGTGGATGTGCCCTTCGCGACAATGACGCCATCGGCATTCTTGAGATTGCCTTCGACGAACATGGTGGAGCGGCCGCGCCGCTCGATCCAGGCTTCGGCGACGAGGCGGCCGGGCGTTGCCGGCGCGAAGAAGGAGACCTTGATCTCGAGCGACATGGGCGTCTGCTCGAAATTCGTGACGCACATGGCGGCCCGCGCCATGGCCGCATCGATCCAGCCCATGACGAAACCGCCCTGCACCACGCCGCCCGAATGGCACATGCGCATCTCGGCCTCGACCTCGATCGCGGCGCAGCCCTTTTCGGCGTCCATATACAGTGTACGGACGATGCCGAGCGACTGGCCGAGGCCGTCCTTGCCGGCCTCGTCGTCGAAGCGCTTTTCGGGGGCGTATGTATCGGGCATGTCGGGTCTCGCTGGAACGTGCGGTGATTGAAGATGGCGGCAGTCTAGGCATTTTGGCCTTGCGGGGAAGCGCCATTCCCGGTTCAGATGAAAACCAGCCGCTGTTCATCTGCGGACCGGAAAGGCCTCGGATGGGGCGCCCGGCAAACGGTGATAGAGGGGAAGGCGGGAATGCTTCTCGGACGGCCAATGGCGATCCTTCTTGCCGCCGCGCATCTTGCCATCGGCACGATCATGCTGGCGGGCAGCGCCGGCGCCCGCCCCGCCCCGATGAGCGCGGCGGATCACGCGGCGGCGCTCGCCTTTATCGGTGAAACGCAAACCGCCATGGCGGAAGCGGAAGCAGCGCTCGAGAGCGGGAACTCAGGCGAGGCCGCCGCGCGGCGCGACGACCTCGGCGCCCGCCTCGCCACAGTCCGCCGGATGATGACCGAAGCCGCCCAGCGCGACCGCATCGGCGCGAAAGGAAACCCGAAGACCGGAAATGTCACGCCCGAGCGCGAGCGCGCCCGCGACACGATCGCCCGCGCGGGCGCGATGGAGGAACGGTTGCAGGACCTCTGGACCATCTGGTCCCAACGCGCCCGCGGCGATGCGTCGGGCTGCATGAGCGCGGAGGGCTACCGGCCATGCTGAACAATGTGACGGCCTTCCGCCCGCTTGAGGACTTGGCCGCGCTGCCGCCGAAGCTCGCCACGCTTCATGCCTGGTGGCTCGCGAAGCAGGAGGCGAAGGAAGGCGCGCTGCCCTCGCGCGGCGACGTCGACCCCGGGGAGCTCCGCCACCTGCTGCCGCATATCGCGCTGGTCGATGTGCTGCGCGACCCGCTCGACTGGCGCTACCGCCTCGTCGGCACGCGGCTTGTGGAAGTGATGGGCGGCGAGCGCACCGGCAAGCGGATGCGCGAACTCCTCTCGCCGCCCGCCATCGAGGGCTCGGTCGTGCTGATGACACGCCTCCTCGAAACGCGCATGCCGCTCGCCTTCACGGGCACGCTCTACTGGCTTGAAAGGGAGTATGTCGGCTTCCACGCCCTCGTGGTGCCGCTCTCGAGCGACGAAGCGGAAATCGACATGGCGGTAATGGGACTCGATTTCGGGATGCCGGAGGCATGAGGCGGGCCTGCCCCGAACGCAAAGCCTTCCGCCAAAAAATTCGATACAGCACAAATAACGCGGCCTAACTTCGCGGAGTTGGACTCCGTGCCTCTTCTCATGCAGCAGAGCGCTTTCCCTTGCGTTGCGCTCGACAAATGAGCAAGGCTCGGCCATATTTCGCCCCGCTTACTGACAATAATGTAAAGCTGAAGGAGCGCCCCCATGCCGAGCTACAAGGCCCCCGTGGAAGACTTCATGTTCCTGTTCCACGAGCTTCTCGAAATCGAC
>JAHBYL010000001.1 GCA_019635955.1 Parvibaculum sp. | reverse complement strand
GCCGGATATCAAAGCTGCGGCGGAGACTTACCGCAAGAAGTTCAACGCAAAAGTGTCGGACGCCGTGCCCCAGCCGGACCATGGCGTGACCACCGTCTTCGTCGATCTCGGCAATACCAAGATCGAACTGCTTGAGCCGCTCGGGGAGGATTCGCCGATCGCCGGTTTCCTCGTGAAGAACCCGAAAGGCGGCATCCATCACATCTGCATCGAGGTGGACGATATCGAAGCCGCCTGCCTGAAGATGAACGATGAGGGCGTCACCATCACCGGCACCGGCAAGCCCAAGATCGGCGCCCATGGCAAGCCGGTCGTCTTCCTGCATCCGAAGGATCTGAACGGCACGCTGGTCGAACTCGAGCAGGCCTGAGACGCAGATGGATCTCGTATCCGGACTGGCGATCTACTTTATCGTCTGGTGGCTCACCCTCTTTGCGGTGCTGCCCTGGGGTGTCCGCTCGCAGCATGAGAGCGGCGAAGATATCCCGGCCGGAACGGAGCCCGGCGCGCCCATCAGCCCGGCCCTCCTGAAGAAGATGGCGGCGACCACCATCATCGCCGCCGTCCTCTGGGCCTTCATCTACTGGCTCCAGGTCGCCCAGCCCATCGCCTATGAAGACATCCCCTTCATGCCCGACTTCGGCAGCGGCTATAGCGGCTAGGAGACGACTCCTCGCACCCCGCCGTCATTGCGAGCGAAGCGAAGCAATCCAGGAGCGTCCGGCACTGCTATCGCCGGCTGGACAACCCTCCCCTTGAGGGAGGGTCGAACGAGCGCGAGCTCGTTCGGGGAGGGGGCGCCCCGCGCAGCGATCAAAAAGCCCGTGAATCAAGCCGGAAAAAGCACAAAAAAAAGCAAGGTCAGCTTTCGCTGCCTTGCTGCTTTAGTATTCCCTCATTTCGCGCCTCCGCGATCCTTGAGGATCGTCGAAGTCAGCGTTCCCTCCCTAAACTTGGGCTGCGCTTGAGCGCTTTTCCCTTTTTGTGGAAGGGACTATAGCCAGCCTGCGGCGACATGTCACGCGGGTTTTTGCGCTTCGTGAAATTTTTGCAAGCGCCCGGTCACACTGGCGCAATGAAATGACGGATGTACCCGCGCGCCCTTTTGTTTCATTGCAGGGCAAGCTTCACGGCGAAGGCGACAGCGATGATCCCGACGGCCCAGTTGAGGTCGCGCCAGCGCCCGGCGGCGATCTTGATCCCGGCATAGGCGATGATGCCGAGGCCGATGCCGCTGGCGATCGAATAGGTGAGGGGAATGGCGATGGCCGTCACCACGGCGGGCACGGCTTCGGTGAGATCGTCCCATGAAAGATCGGCAAGTCCCCGCGCCATCAGGCAGGCGATGAAGACGAGCGCGGGCGCGGTGGCATAGGCCGGCACGGTCCCCGCCAGCGGCGCAAGCACGAGAGCGGCGAGAAACAGAAGCCCCGCCGTCGCCGCCATGAGCCCCGTGCGCCCGCCGGACGCGATGCCCGCCGTGCTCTCGATATAGCTTGTGGTGGTGGAAGTGCCGAGCGCCGCGCCGATGGCCGTCGCCGCCGAATCCGCCACCATCGCCTTCCTCAGTCGCGGCAGCTTGCCCTCCGCATCCACCATGCCCGCGCGCTGGCCGACGCTGACCAGCGTTCCCGTCGTATCGAGCAGGTCGACCAGCAGGAACACGAAGACGATAGTCACGAAGCCCATCTCGAAGGCGCCCCGTATGTTCATCTCGAAGAATGTCGGCGCGAGCGAGGGCGGCGCGTCCACCACACCCTGTAGCGGCTGCAGGCCGAGCAGCACCGCCGCTGCCGTCACCCCGAGAATGGTCAGCATGATCGCGCCGGGCACGCGCCGATAATAAAGCGCGACCAGCACCACGAACCCCGCCATGGCGAGAAGCGCGCCATGCGCGCCGAGATCGCCCAGCGTGACGAGCGTCGCCGGATGATCCGCCACGATCCCTGCATTCTGCAACCCGATCAGCGCCAGAAAGAAGCCGATGCCCGCGCCGATGCCGAATTTCAGCGAGCGCGGAATGGCGTTCACGAGCTTCTCGCGCAAGGGCGAAATGGACAGCGCGAGAAAGGCGAGGCCAGACACGAAGACGCAACCGAGCGCAAGCCGCCAGTCGCCGCCGAATTGCGGCACCACCGTGAAAGCGAAATAGGCGTTGAGCCCCATCCCCGGCGCAAGCGCCACGGGGTAATTCGCATAGAGCCCCATGATGAGCGAGCCGATGGCCGCGGCGAGGCAGGTCGCGACGAACACGGCCCCGAAATCCATCCCCGCCTGCGCAAGGATCGCCGGGTTCACGAAAATGATATAGGCCATGGTGAGGAAGGTCGTCACCCCCGCCAATATCTCGGTACGGACGGTCGTCCCGTTCGCCTTGAGCGCGAACAGGCGTTCGAGGAGTGATTGAGTGTCGGTCTTCACGTTCTTGCTGCCCCCGCTTCCCGCTATAATCCCCTATACAATTCCTTAAAGCCCCCGCGGGCAGGATGGAAGCATGATGAAACGGCTCTTGTCCCTTCTGGTGTTTCTTCTCGCCGCCGCGCCCGCTGAGGCGGAACTCGCGGGCGGCGAGGCGCCGCGTATCGTCGAGATTTCCGAAAAGGACTGCCGCCACATCGCGCCCTATATTTCAGGCGGGGCGGACTATGTGCCGGGCGTTGCCGCCGATGGCCGCGCCGTCGCCCCGGCGGATGTCGGCGGCGGCTTCGAATACCGCACCCGCGACGTTTACGAGTTCGACGCCATCATGGACCCGCTGGTCCGCCGAAACCCCGCCTTCACCTCCGCCACGCGCCTGAACCTCGCCCGCATCGCCATCGACATGAAGACAGGCCGCGTCACCATGGACGGGCAGAATGTGAACGGCCTCGACCATGCGCTCGCCGAAGCCTGTGCAAGATTGCATCAGCCCGGGTCCAAATGACCGCCGCCTGACCGGCTTTTATTGACAGGCCGTGCCCCCGCCAGCAGGCTTCCCGAGGGTTTGGGCCCAGAATGGGCAAGGGGCGTTATCCATGATCTCTCGCTGGCGACGGGCGGCTTTTGTCGCCGCCTCCGTTTTCCTCGCCGTCATGCTCGGCGCGTCGGGCGCTGCCCATGCGCAGGACGCACGCTGGCGCATCACCAAGGAACGCTGGGAACCCTCCGACGAAAAGGCCTGGCAGGATTTCGTGGCCGCTCTTGGCGCCGCCGATTGCTGGACCTTCGATGAATGCATCAAGAGCCCGGCCAATCCCTACCGCCACACCGATCCCAAGACCCGCTTCTATGTCGATTGCGCCGACATGCCCTATGTGCTGCGCGCCTATTTCGCCTGGAAGAACGGCTTGCCTTTCGCCTGGCAGTCGGCCATGCGCGCCGCCGATGGTGAGAAGGGCGACATCCGCTACTCGCCCTACGGTAATGTCATCGTCGCGCGCGATTCAGTGCCGCGCACAGCAAATGGTGTCCCTGCCATCCCGGTGCTGCACACACTCGTCAATGTCGTCTCCACCGCCATGTTCCGCCGCCACTCAATGACGGACGATCCGGTGATGTTCGCCGATACCTATTCGCCGCGCCTCACCCGCGATGCGATCGTCCCCGGCACCATCACCTATGACGTGAACGGCCACGCCTCGCTCGTCTGGCGTGTCGAGTCGGGCGGCCGCATCCTCATCTTCTCCTCGCATCCGGATCATTCCCTGAGCCGCTCGCATCTCGGCAAGGAGTTCCTGCGCACCGGCCCCGAGCTCGGCTCGATCTTCCAGAAGTTCCGCCCCATCGAAGTCGTCGGCGCCACGCGCGCCTCGAACGGCGCGCTGGTCGGCGGCCGCATCGTCGCCGCCTCCAATGATGAGATAGAGGACTTTTCGCTGGAGCAGTATCAAGGCAGCCCGCCCGGCGACCCGGTCCGCTGGGCCTCCTCGTCATGGGTCCACAACGGCGAGAACCTGGACTTCTATACCTATCTCCGCTCACGCCTCTCCGCCGGCGAACTCGAATACCGTCCGGTCGAGGAACTGCGCGCCATGATGCAGTCCGTCTGCTTCGACATCCGCTCGCGCAAGCAGGCGGTGGAGATTTCCATCACCCGCGGCATCCAGAACATGGACCCGCCGCATCGCCTGCCGGACAATATCTACGGCACGCATGGTGTGTGGGAACTTTACTCGACGCCGTCGCGCGACGCCCGCCTCAAGACCGCTTTCAAGGAGATGTACGATCTCGTCGTCGAATTCATCAAGATGGACGCGGTCGACGCGCCGCGCCTGAACTATGAAGGCGACGACCTGCCGGGCGATCTGCTCGCCGCCTGGTGGGAGCAGAATGCCGCCTGCAGCATCTCCTATGTGAACTCCGCCGGTCAGACGGTGAAGCTCTCCATCGATGAGATTATCCGCCGCGCCTACGACCTCTCCTTCGACCCCTATCAATGCGTCGAGCGCCGCTGGGGCGCCAAAGGCGAGGAACTTTCGACCTGCCGCGACGGCGCGGTGAAGACCCGCTGGTACGAGGCGCAGCGCTTCCTGCGGAACCAGATCGACCGCACCTATGACGTCGATATGGGCTACACGATGGATGACCTCGAGCGCGGGCCCTGGGGCCTGCGCACCGGCCGGGGCGTGGAAGAGGGCCCCGAGGTCGATATCCGGGCCTGGCTGGAGGCGCTTGCCGCCCGGCGCACGGCCAGCGGCGAGATTGCGAATCCGCCCGTGACCCCCTAAAACTGGCCCACCTTTTTCATCGCTCCGGCGGGCCTCGGGCCTTGCCGCGGGCCGCCGCGTTTCCGCCGGGCGGCCTCATTCAGGGTCATCATGCGCCTTTCCAGTTACTTCCTGCCCACCCTCAAGGAAAACCCCGCCGAGGCGCAGATCGTCTCCCATCGGCTCATGCTGCGCGCAGGCCTCGTCCGCCAGACGGCGGCCGGCATCTATGCCTGGCTGCCCCTGGGCCTCGCCGTGCTGCGCAATATCGAGAATATCGTCCGTGAGGAGCAGGCGCGGGCAGGGGCGATCGAGCTCCTGATGCCGACGCTGCAATCGGCGGACCTCTGGCGCCAGTCCGGCCGCTTCGATGCCTATGGCCCCGAAATGCTCCGCATCAAGGACCGCCACGAGCGCGACATGCTCTACGGCCCCACCAATGAGGAGATGATCACCGACATCTTCAAGGGCGCCGTGAAGTCCTATCGCGACCTGCCGCGCAACCTCTATCATATCCAGTGGAAATTCCGCGACGAGATCCGCCCCCGCTTCGGCGTCATGCGCGGCCGCGAATTCCTGATGAAGGACGGCTACTCCTTCGACCTCGATGTCGACAGCGCGCGCAATGCCTATCGCAAGATGTTCATCGCCTATCTGCGCACCTTCGCGCGCCTCGGCCTCAAGGCGATCCCCATGGCCGCCGACACCGGCCCCATCGGCGGCGACATGAGCCATGAATTCATCATTCTCGCCGAAACGGGCGAGAGCGCCGTCTTCTGCCACCGCGATCTGGTGGACATGCCCGCGCCCGGCGACGACATCGATTATGACGGCGACCTCGAGCCGCTCATCCGCGCCCGCACCGATCTCTATGCGGCGACGGACGAGAAGCACGACGAGGCGAAGTTCGAGGCCGATGTGCCGGCTGAGAAGCGCCTCTCCGCGCGCGGCATCGAGGTCGGCCACATCTTCTTCTTCGGCACGAAATATTCCGCCGCCATGGGCTGCGTCGTGCAGGGCCCGGACGGCAAGGAAACGCCGCTCCAGATGGGCTCCTACGGCATCGGCGTCTCGCGCCTCGTCGGCGCCATCATCGAGGCAAGCCACGACGAGAACGGCATCGTCTGGCCGGATGCAATCGCGCCCTTCAAGGTCGGTCTCGTGAATTTGAAGAGCGGCGATGCGGAAACCGATGCCGCCTGCGCCGCACTTTATGACAAGCTTCAGGCAGCGGGCGTCTCCGTCCTCTATGACGACACGGACGAGCGCGCCGGCGCCAAGTTCTCGAACATGGACCTGATCGGCCTGCCCTGGCAGCTCGTCGTCGGCCCGCGCGGTCTCAAGTCCGGCACCGTCGAACTGAAGCGCCGCGCCACCGGCGAAAAGGAAGAACTCTCCGCCGAAGCGGCGCTGGCGAAGATCGCCGGGTAGCTCTGTTGACGGGGTACAAAAGTTTTCCGTTTTTCGCTTGCGAAAAGCGGCAAGGCCGACTGGCCGCCGCGCCTTATGGCGCGGAAGCCAAGCCGCCGGATGGCGGCGCCGGCGTCTGAGGAGAAAAAATGACAGAGGCCACCTACCACCGCGAGAGACGCACCGGCAAGAGCCGCGCCTTCGGCGCCTTCGAATGGCTGCTCGCCATGCGCTATCTGCGTTCGCGCCGCCGCGAGGGCATCGTCTCCGTCATCGCCATCATCTCCTTCCTCGGCATCATGCTCGGCGTTGCCACGCTCATCATCGTCATGTCGGTGATGAACGGTTTCCGCACCGAGCTTCTCTCGCGCATCCTCGGCGTCAACGGCCACATGTATGTGCAGGGCATCGGCGTCAACATCACCGGCTACGACGCGCTCGCCGATGAAATCCGGAAAGTGCAGGGCGTCACGAGCGTCGTGCCGCTGGTCGACGGTCAGGTCATGGTGCAGAGCCCGCAGAATGCCGGCGGCGCGCTGGTGCGCGGCATGCGCGAGGCGGACCTCAAGGCCATGTCCATCGTCTCGGACAATGTGACGCTCGGCTCGCTCGACGGCTTTGACGAGGGCAGCGGCGTTGCCGTCGGCTCGCGGCTCGCGCAAAATCTCGGACTGACGCTCGGCGACAACATCACGCTTCTCTCGCCGCGCGGCGCGATCACGCCCTTCGGCACGGCGCCGCGCGTCGCCGCCTTCGAGATCCGCGCGATCTTCGAACTCGGCATGTCGGAATACGACGCGAGCTTCGTCTTCATGCCGCTCGATGAAGCGCGGGCCTTCTTCCGCACCAATGAAGGCGTGAGCGCACTTGAAATCCGCGTGACGAACCCCGACCGCATCAACACTTACGTTTCGCCCATCGCGGCGGTTGCGGGCCCCGGCAGCATGGTGACGACATGGCAGCAGCGGAACGAGAGTTTCTTCTCCGCGCTGCAGGTGGAGCGGAACGTGATGTTCCTCATCCTCACGCTCATCCTCATCGTCGCCTCGCTCAACATCATCTCCGGCCTCGTCATGCTGGTGAAGGACAAGGGCAGGGACATCGCCGTGCTGCGCACCATGGGCGCCACGCGCGGCGCCGTCATGCGCGCCTTCTTCATCTCCGGCGCCTCCATCGGCGTGATGGGCACCATGGCGGGCTTCCTGCTCGGCCTCGTCTTCTGCCTCAACATCGAGACGCTGCGCCAATGGCTGTCGAGCCTGTCGGGCACCGAGCTTTTCTCGCCGGAAGTCTATTTCCTGAGCCGCATGCCGGCGGAGGTCGATCCGGGCGAGGTCACGGCCGTCGTGGCTATGGCGCTCTTCCTTTCCTTCGCGGCCACGCTTTATCCCGCCTGGCGCGCCGCCTCGCTCGATCCGGTGGAGGCGCTTCGCTATGAGTGATTACACGCAGGACGATGCAGCCGTTCTGAGCCTGCGCGGCATTACTCGCACCTACAGGCAGGGCGAGGAGGAACTGCGCATCTTCGCCGGCGCCGAACTCGACATCTGGCCGGGCCAGATCGTCGCGCTGGTCGGCCCCTCGGGCGCTGGCAAGTCGTCGCTCCTTCATATCGCGGGCCTGCTCGAAGCGCCCAATGATGGCGAGGTCTGGATCGGCGGCCGCGATTGTGTGGCCCTGCCGGATGCGAAGCGCACTGCCGTCCGCCGCTCGGAAGTCGGCTTCGTCTACCAGTTCCACAACCTGCTGCCCGAATTCTCGGCGGTGGAAAATGTCATCCTGCCGCAGATGATCGCGGGCGTGCCCCGCGCCGAGGCCCGCCGCTTCGCCATGGACCTGCTCGCCCGCATGGGCCTGGCCGAGCGCGCCGAGCACCGCCCGGCGGAACTCTCGGGCGGCGAGCAGCAGCGTGTCGCCATCGCTCGGGCGCTGGCGAACCGCCCCGGCATCCTTCTCGCCGACGAGCCGACCGGCAATCTCGACCCCAAGACCGCCCGCATGGTCTTCGGCGAGCTTCTTAATATCTGCCGCTCAGAGGGGGTCGCCGCCCTCATCGCGACCCACAATCTCGACCTCGCCAGCCACATGGACCGCGTCGTCCTCCTCCACGAAGGCATCCTCCACGAAGGCACCGACCTCGCCGCCGCCTACCAGAGCCTCTAGCGAATTGGATACCCTCTCCCCGCCGGGGAGAGGGAAGGGTGAGGGGGCCCTTGTGCCTCCACCGGCTGGAAGGTTTATCCTGCACGCCTGACAGGAGACACCCCATGCTCACCCGCCGCACATTCCTTCTCTCCGCCCTTGCCGCCACCGCGCTTGCGGCAACCGGCCTCCCGGCCCATGCCACGGCCGAAACGCTCGATGTCTACAAGACCCCCTGGTGCGGTTGCTGCACGGCATGGGTCGATCACATGCGCGAGGCGGGCTTTGCCGTCCGCGTGACCGAGCTGGACGATCTCGAACCCCTGAAATCCGCCCATGGCATCCCGGCGGAGCTCGCCTCCTGCCATACGGCACTGATCGGCGGCTATGCCATTGAGGGCCATGTCCCCGCGGCCGATGTCATCCGCCTCCTGGAGGAGCGCCCGGCCGCAGCAGGCCTTGCCGTCCCCGGCATGCCCATGGGCTCGCCCGGCATGGAAATGGACGGACATACCGAACCCTACGATGTCGTCCTCTTCGGCCCCGGCACCCGCAGCGTCTTCGCCCGCTACTGACCACCGTCCCGCCCCTGCAAAATTTTCAGATTCCGGCCCTTGACATATGAGAACAAAACGACAACATACAAATCAGAACATTTAGCGAACATATCTGGAGGGCTTCGATATGCGTGCGATCTGGAACAGGGCTTCCGAAGGCGAAACGCGGGAATGGGTGAAGGATGTGGCGGGGCTGATCTCCATCGGTGCCTTCCTCTGGGTCACCACCGCCTGGCTCCATATCGCCGAGGCCCTGGTCGGCTGAAGCGGCGTGATGAACCCGGAAAACGGCAATCCTTCCGCTCCCTCTGAAGTCACCGCCTTGTTGAAGATTTTCACCTACGGCAAGACAAAGCCTGCCAGCGAGGTGATAGCGCGCCTTCGGGCGGGAGGCGGCAGGGCAAAGAGCCGAGATAGATCGGATTCCGCTCCGTGAAACAGGTTCTCCACAGGAATCATGCGGCGCCGTCCGTGACTCTGTGGCTTGCGCGCCCGACAATGACGCATGGCCGATTCAATGCCCCAGTTCATCCATCTCCGTCTCCATTCCGCCTATTCGCTGCTTGAGGGCGCGATCCGCATCAAGGAGCTGCCGAAGCTCTGCAAGGCCGATGGCATGCCGGCGGTGGCGCTCACCGATACGGGCAATCTCTTCGGCGCGCTCGAATTTTCCGAAACCCTGTCGGGGGCGGGCATCCAGCCCATCACCGGCTGCACCTTGCCGATCCGCCTCGACGAGCCGGAGGAGCCCTCGCGCGGCCCCGCCCGGCGCGACCCGCATGGCGTCCTCGCCCTTCTGGTGAAGGACGAGCAGGGCTATGCCAACCTCATGAAGCTCTCGAGCCTCGCCTTCCTCGAGCCCGATGCGGGCGAGGCGGCGCAGGTCTCGCTCGCCCGCCTTGCTGAATTCAGCGAAGGCCTCATCTGCCTCACCGGCGGGCCGGACGGCGTCGTGAACCGCCTTCTCGAACAGGGCCAGAAGGACGCCGCCGAGGCGCTTCTCCTGAAGCTGAAGTCGATCTTCGGCGACCGCCTCTATGTCGAGCTCCAGCGCCACGACATGCCGGCCGAACGCCAGGCCGAAGGCCCCCTGATCGACTTCGCCTATGCCCATGACATTCCCCTCGTCGCCACCAACGAGCCCTATTTCACGAAGGAAGAGGAATATGAGGCGCATGACGCGCTGATCTGCATCGCGGGCGGCGCCTATGTCGTGCAGGCCGACCGCCGCCGCCTCACGCCCGAGCACCGCTTCAAGACGCAGGCCGAAATGCTCGCGCTTTTCGCCGACCTGCCGGAAGCGACCGCGAACACGATCGAGATCGCCCGCCGCTGCGCCTACCGCCCGCAGACCCGCAAGCCCATCCTGCCGAAATTCGCCGCCGGCACCTCCGAGGCCGACGAGCTTCGCCGTCAGGCGCATGAAGGCCTCACCGCGCGCCTCGCCGCCGCCGAGGCCGTGGCGCCGGAAGAGGAATACCGCACGCGTCTCGATTTCGAGCTCGACGTCATCATCAAGATGGATTTCCCCGGCTACTTCCTCATCGTTGCCGACTTCATCAAATGGGCGAAGGCGCATGATATTCCGGTCGGCCCCGGCCGCGGCTCGGGCGCGGGCTCCGTCGTCGCCTGGGCGCTCACCATCACCGACCTCGATCCGCTCCGCTTCGGCCTCCTTTTCGAGCGCTTCCTGAACCCCGAACGCGTCTCGATGCCGGACTTCGATATCGACTTCTGTCAGGACCGCCGCGACGAGGTGATCCGCTATGTGCAGGGCCGCTACGGCTACGATCAGGTGGCGCAGATCATCACCTTCGGAAAGCTGCAGGCCCGCGCCGTGCTGCGCGATGTCGGCCGCGTCCTGCAGATGCCCTACGGCCAGGTCGACCGCCTCTGCAAGATGGTGCCGAACAATCCGGCGAACCCGGTCACGCTGCGCGAGGCGATCGACGGCGAACCGCGCCTGCAGGAAGAACAGCGCAACGACGAGACCGTCGCCCGCCTGCTCGAAATCGGCGGCCGCCTCGAGGGGCTCTACCGCCACGCCTCGACCCATGCCGCCGGCGTCGTGATCGGCGACCGCCCGCTCGACGAACTAGTCCCGCTCTACCGCGATCCGCGCTCCGACATGCCGGTCACCCAGTTCAACATGAAATGGGTGGAACCCGCAGGCCTCGTGAAGTTCGACTTTCTCGGCCTGAAAACCCTCACCGTGCTCGACCGCGCGGTGAAGCTCGTCGCCCGCCGCGACATTCCGGTCGATCTGCTGCAACTGCCGCTTGAGGACAAGAAGACCTTCGACATGCTCGGCCGCGGCGAAACCGTCGGCGTGTTCCAGCTTGAAAGTTCGGGCATGCGCGATGTGCTGCGCAAGCTCGAGGCCGACCGTTTCGAAGACATCATCGCCCTTGTCGCGCTCTACCGTCCGGGCCCGATGGACAACATCCCGTCCTATGTCCGCCGCAAGCACGGGCAGGAAAAGCCGGACTATCTGCACCCGATGCTCGAACCCGTCCTGAAGGAGACGCATGGCGTCATCATCTATCAGGAACAGGTGATGCAGATTGCACAGATCCTGTCGGGCTATTCGCTCGGCGAAGCCGACCTTCTCCGCCGCGCCATGGGCAAGAAGATCAAGGCCGAAATGGAAGCGCAGAAGGAACGCTTCGTCACCGGCGCCGTCGCCAAGGGCATAGACAAGGCGCAGGCCGCAAGCATCTTCGAGCTCGTCGACAAATTCGCGGGCTACGGCTTCAACAAGTCGCACGCCGCCGCCTATGCGCTTGTCGCCTACCAGACGGCCTGGCTCAAGGCGAACCATCCGGTCGAGTTCCTCGCCGCCTCGATGAGCCTCGATCTCGGCAACACCGACAAGCTCGGCATCTTCAAGCAGGAGGCCGAGCGCCTCGGCATCAAGGTCCGCCCGCCCTGCGTCAATCGCTCGGAAGCTTTGTTCGGCGTTGCCGATGGCGAAATCCTCTATGCGCTCGCCGCCATCAAGAATGTCGGCCTGCAGGCGATGGAGCACATCGTCGAAGTCCGCCGCGAGGGCGGGCCGTTCCGCGACCTGCTCGATTTCGCCCGCCGCATCAACCCGCGCATGGTGAACAAGCGCGCGCTGGAAAACCTCGCCCGCGCCGGCGCCTTCGACGCGCTCAACCCGAACCGCGCCCAGGCGCTCGCCTCGGTCGACATGATGCTCGGCACGGCGAATGCCGCCATCCGCGAACAGGAGAGCCAGCAGGGCGGTCTCTTCGGCGACGATGCGGGGGCGGCCACCTCCGGCCCGCAGCTTCCCGCCGCCGATCCGTGGATGCCGATGCAGCGCCTCACCGAGGAGTTCAACGCCGTCGGCTTCTATCTCTCCGGTCATCCGCTGGACGACTACCAGACCGACTTGAAGCGCGCCGGCGTCGTCACCTATGCCGAGCTCCTCTCGCGCGGCAATCGCGCCGAGCTCGTCGCCGGCACCGTCACCGCCCTCCAGCAGCGCAAGTCGAAGAAAGGCAACCCCTTCGCTTTCCTGAGCCTCTCCGATCCGACAGGCCAGTTCGAACTGGTCGTTTTCTCCGAGGCCCTTTCGCAATACCGGCACCTCATGGAGCCGGGCAATGCCATCGTCATCGGCGTCGAGATCGACCGCATGGGCGAGGAAGTGAAGCTCCGCGCCCAGTCTGTCCGCTCGGTCGACGAAGCGGTGAAGGACACCGGCGCCGGGCTCCGCATCTTCATCGACGATGCAGCGCCGCTTCCGCTCGTGAAGTCGCGTCTGGGCGAAAGGGGCAAGGGCCTCGTCTCGCTCGTTCTGATGGGCGAGGGGGGCAGGGAGGTCGAACTCCGCCTGAAGGAGCGCTACCGCGTCACGCCTCAGATCCGCGGCGCCATCAAGTCCGTTCCCGGTGTGGTCGATATCCGGGAGATATGAGGGTGGGGCGGCCGGGCCCTAACAGCCCGTGCAGCTTGCCTTTTTGCCGTTTTCCCCTATAAAGGCGCCATTCCACACGCGGGGTACGGCTCTCCCACTTCCTTTTTATGAAGGAAAACATAGGGTTAGTCAGTCCGGTGCGGTCGGCTTTCTTCGAATTCGAAGCCGTTCGTTCACTCCCCGCGGAGGTTCAACCGGAAAAAGGAGACAGGGTGTCATGGCACTCCCCGATTTTTCTATGCGTCAGCTTCTCGAGGCCGGTGTCCATTTCGGTCACCAGACTCACCGTTGGAACCCGAAGATGGAGAAGTTCCTCTTCGGCGACCGCAACAACATCCACATCATCGACCTCGCGCAGACCGTTCCGCTGCTGCATCAGGCGCTCGTCACCGTGCGTGACGTGGTGGCTGGCGGTGGCCGCGTCCTCTTCGTGGGAACGAAGCGCCAGGCGTCCGATCCGGTCGCCCAGGCCGCGAAGCAGTGCGCCCAGTACTACATCAATCACCGCTGGCTCGGCGGCATGCTGACCAACTGGAAGACCATTTCGAACTCGATCCGCCGCCTGCGCGAACTCGATGAAATGCTCTCCGGTGAGGCGCGCGGCCTGACCAAGAAGGAAGTCCTGAACCTGACCCGCGAGCGCGACAAGCTCGAGCGCGCCATCGGCGGCATCAAGGACATGGGCGGCCTGCCGGACCTGATCTTCGTGATCGATACCAACAAGGAAGAGATCGCAATCCAGGAAGCCCGCAAGCTCGGCATCCCGGTCGTCGCGATCCTCGACTCGAACTCGAACCCGGACGGTATCGCCTATCCGGTGCCGGGCAATGACGACGCCGCCCGCGCGATCAGCCTGTACTGCGATCTCGTTTCGCGCGCCGTCATCGACGGTATCTCGAAGAGCCAGTCGGCCTCGGGCATCGATATCGGCGCCTCGGCGGAGCCGGCCGCGGAAGAACTCCCGGCGGCTGAGTAATCGCCGCACTTCATTGGCCCGGCTTCGGCCGGGCCAGTTCAGGCTTTCAAGTCCCCGGCGCCGCATGGCCGGGGCGACAGACAATCGAGGACCAAATGGCTGAGATCACCGCAAGCATGGTGAAGGAACTGCGCGAGAAAACCGGCGCAGGCATGATGGACTGCAAGTCGGCGCTCAACGAGACGGGCGGCGACATGGAAGCGGCGGTCGACTGGCTGCGGACGAAGGGCCTCGCGAAGGCCGCGAAGAAGGCCGGCCGCGTTGCCGCCGAAGGCCTGATCGGCGTCGTGGCGAACGGCACCGCCGGCGCCGTCGTCGAAGTGAACTCCGAGACGGACTTCGTTGCCCGCAACGACCAGTTCCAGAAGATGGTGACCGAGATTGCGCAGGTCGCGCTCGCCAATGGCGGCGACTACGACAAGCTCGTCGCGGCGACCTATCCCGGCACGTCGAAGTCGGTGAAGGACCATGTGACCGAGATGGTCGGCACGATCGGCGAGAACATGAATGTCCGCCGTGCGGGCTACATCTCCGTGTCGGATGGCGCCGTTGCGGCCTATGTCCACAATCAGGTCGTGCCGGGCCTCGGCAAGATCGGCGTGCTTGTCGGCCTCGAGTCGACCGGCGACAAGGCGAAGCTCCTCGAGCTGGGCCGCCAGATCGCCATGCACATCGCGGCGACCAACCCGCTGTCGACCCGCAAGGAAGATCTCGACCCCTCCGTCGTCGAGCGTGAGCGCAATGTGCTCATCGCCGAGGCGAAGGAATCCGGCCGTCCGGACAACATCATCGAGAAGATGGTCGAAGGCCGTATCCGGAAGTTCTACGAGGAAGTCGTTCTGCTCTCGCAGGCCTTCGTGATCGATCCGGACAACACCGTCGAAAAGGCGGTCAAGGCCGCTGAGGCCGATGTCGGCGCCCCGATTTCGGTCGTCGGCTTCGTCCGCTTCGCGCTCGGAGAGGGCATCGAAAAGGAAGAATCGGACTTCGCGGCGGAGGTCGCGGCGGCCGCTCGCGGCTGAGAAACGTCTTCCTGGCCGAATAGAATGCAACGCCCCCTTCGCCAGATGGCGTTGGGGGCGTTATTGTCTCGGTGGCAAGCGGGATTCGGGTGACCGGCCTGCCGTGCCCCCTGCTCGAATTCCATGGCCATCGGCCGGATGTTACGGAACCATTGCCCATGCCCGCAAAACCGCTCTATTCCCGCGTGTTGCTCAAGGTGTCCGGTGAGGCCCTTATGGGCGACGGGCAATATGGCATCGACATCGCGACGGTGGACCGGATCGCCCGGGACATCAAGGAAGCTGTCGAGGGCGGGGTGCAGGTCTGCCTGGTGATCGGCGGCGGCAATATCTTCCGCGGCCTTTCCGGCGCGGCCAAGGGCATGGAGCGGGCAAGCGCCGACTATATGGGCATGCTGGCCACCGTCATGAACGCGCTTGCCATGCAGACCGCGCTTGAGGCGATCGACATTCCGACACGCGTCCAGTCCGCCATTCCCATGACGACCGTCTGCGAGCCCTATATCCGGCGCCGCGCCGTGCGTCACATGGAGAAGGGCCGGGTGGTGATATTCGCTGCCGGCACCGGCAACCCCTTCTTCACGACCGATACGGCGGCGGCGCTTCGCGCAGTCGAAATGGGCTGCGACGCGCTTCTGAAGGGCACGCAGGTCGACGGCGTCTATTCCGCCGACCCGCACAAGGTGGCGAACGCCGAGCGCTACGACCGCCTGAGCTATATGGACGTGCTTTCGCGAGACCTGAAGGTAATGGATGCTTCGGCGATCGCGCTTGCCCGCGAAAACCGCATCCCGATAGTCGTCTATTCCCTGGACGAACCCGGCGGGTTTGCAAAGGTGCTGACCGGCGCCGGCCGCTGCACCGTGATATCGGATGCCGCCTGAGCGGCGCCCGCACGACACAAGAAGGACAGAACATGGCTGACGACAGTTTTGACATCGACGATACCGAACGCCGGATGCGCGGAGCGCTTCAGTCGCTGAAGCAGGAATTCGCGGGTTTGCGGACCGGCCGTGCGACGGCGAGCCTGCTCGAGCCGATCGTGGTCGAGGCCTATGGCCAGTCGATGCCGATCAACCAGGTCGGCACAATCGGCGTGCCGGAGTCGCGCATGCTCACGGTGCAGGTCTGGGACAAGGGCATGGTGTCCGCCGTGGAAAAGGCGATCCGCAGTTCGGGTCTCGGCCTGAACCCGAATGTGGACGGCATGTTGATCCGTCTGCCGATCCCGGAACTCAACCAGGAGCGCCGCGCGGAACTGACCAAGATTGCGGCGAAATATACCGAGCAGGCCCGGATCGCGGTCCGCAACGTCCGCCGCGACGCCATGGACCATCTGAAACGCCTCGAAAAAGACTCACAGATGAGTCAAGACGACCACAAGGCATGGGCCGACAAGGTGCAGAAGCTGACCGACAAAGTGATCGGCGAAGTGGATGCAGCGCTGGCGCACAAGGAGGCCGAAATCATGCAGGTCTGAGGATCTGCTTGTTTCGGAGTTGGGTGAGAGGCTGCCGTTAACCATATGATTCTCATCGAGAAAGAATGGCACCATGACGCTCACCAATGAGCGGAATCTGAGCGACGCATTGCCGGGGGCGCTTCCCCGGCACGTCGCCATCATCATGGACGGCAACGGCCGCTGGGCGGCCCGGCGCCACCTGCCTCGCGTAGCCGGGCACCGCCAGGGCGTGGAGGCGGTTCGCGTGATCGTCCGCGCGGCCGGTGAACTCGGTATCGAATATCTGACGCTCTACGGCTTCAGCTCCGAGAACTGGAAGAGGCCGGCCGAAGAGGTCAGCGATCTCATGGGGCTGCTCCGGCTTTTCATCCGCCGCGACCTCGCCGAACTGCACCAGAACGGCGTGCAGGTCCGCGTGATCGGCGATCGGGATCATCTCGATCTCGACATCGTGGCGCTGATCGACGAGGCCGAAGCCCTGACCCGGAATAATGACCGGCTGAAGCTCCAGATCGCCTTCAATTACGGCGGCCAGAACGAGATCGCTGCCGCCATGCGCCGCATCGCCCGCGAAGTGAAGGCCGGCCGGCTCGATCCCGAAGCCATTACCCCGGAGCTCGTTTCGGGCTTTCTGGATACGGCGGGCATTCCCGATCCCGATCTCATCATCCGCACCAGCGGAGAGAAGCGCCTTTCGAATTTCCTGATCTGGCAGGGCGCCTATGCCGAGCTTGTTTTCTCCGACGCGCTCTGGCCCGACTTCACGCCGGAAAGGCTCCGCGAGGCCGTCGCGGAATATTGCGGTCGCAGCCGCCGCTTCGGCGGTCTCGACGCGACTGGACCGGCAGGTCAGTCATGACGGAAGCCCCCGGGACACAGGCCCGCCCAACGGCCGATCTGAAGCTTCGCGTCATCTCAGCGCTGGTCCTCGCGCCGTTGGTGCTGGGCGCTGTCTGGCTCGGCGGCTGGTTCTTCGCCGGCCTGCTGGCGGTCGCGGCGATAATCATGGCCCATGAGTTATCAGGCCTGCTTTTTGGCGAAGCGAGCGTCCGCAGGGCGGCAGCCCTTGCGGTGACCGCGCTCGTCGCGGTGGCGCTTGCCGCGATGGGCCTATTCACCGCTGCCCTTGCCGCAGGCGCGGCGGGCCTGGCTTTCGCGCTCGCCGCGAGAAGCTGGACCGGGCAGGCGCTTTGGCCCGCGCTTTTCGCCTATTTCTATCTCGTGCCGCCGCTGGTCGCGCTGATCTGGCTGCGCGCCGATCCGGACCTCGGTCTGGCGGTGCTGGTCTGGCTTCTGGCCACGGTCTGGGCCATCGACATTTTCGCCTATTTCGCGGGCCGCTTCATCGGCGGGCCGAAACTCGCGCCAAGAATTTCTCCGAAGAAGACCTGGGCCGGGCTCATCGGTGGCATGGCGGGGGCAGTTGCGGTTGCAGTTGCGACCTGGACCTGGCTCGGCACCGGCTCGCTCGTGGCGCTTGTTGCCATTGCCATTGTCCTCACCATTCTCGAGCAGGCTGGGGACTTTGCGGAGTCGGCGCTGAAGCGCCGCGCGGGCGTGAAGGATTCGGGCAAGCTCATTCCCGGCCATGGCGGTATTCTGGACCGTGTCGACGGGCTGGTAGCTGTCGCGCTTGGCGCTGCCCTGCTCGCGCTGGCCAACAATGCGGCGAGCCCTGCCGCGGGAGTTCTGATTTGGCATTGAGCATCGCCTCGGATACCGGCAATGCCGATCTGCCCCTGGCCGGCGGCGGGCGCCGGAGCGTTTCCATCCTCGGGTCGACTGGCTCCATCGGATGTTCGACGCTCGACCTCGTTTCCCGGAACCGCGACCGCTACGACATCGTCGCCCTGACCGCGCATCGCAATGTCGAGGCGCTGGTGGCGCAGGCAAGGGAATACAGACCGGGTCTCGCGGTCATCGCCGATGAGGCGCTTTTCCCGGCGCTCAAGGATGGCCTTTCCGGCACCGGCATCGAGGTTGCGGCGGGCGATGCCGCGATCGCGGAAGCGGCCGCCCGCCCGGCCGAATGGGTCATGGCGAGCATCGTCGGCGCGGCGGGCCTTGCTCCGACGCTTGCCGCCGTCCGCCGCGGCGCCCATGTGGCGCTGGCCAACAAGGAATGCCTCGTTTCCGCCGGTCCGCTGTTTCTTGCGGAAGTGATGAAATCCGGTGCCACGCTGCTGCCGGTCGACTCCGAGCACAACGCGATCTTCCAGGTGCTCGACGAGAAGCGGCTTGAGACGGTCGACAAGATCGTGCTGACGGCCTCCGGCGGACCGTTCCGGACCTGGAGCCTCGCCGAAATGGAGAAGGCGAGCCCTGCCCAGGCGGTGGCCCATCCCCGCTGGGACATGGGCGCCAAGATATCGGTCGATTCCGCAACTTTGATGAACAAGGGGCTGGAGCTCATCGAGGCTCACTACCTCTTTCCGGTCGGCGAACCTCGCCTCGATGTCATCATCCACCCGGAATCGATCATCCACAGCATGGTCGCCTATGTGGATGGCTCGGTGCTGGCCCAGCTCGGCTCTCCGGACATGCGTACTCCGATCGCCTATGCACTGGCCTGGCCGGAGCGCATGGCCGCCCCGACGGAGAAGCTCGACCTCGCCCGGATTGGCCGGTTAACCTTCGAAGACCCTGATTTGAAACGGTTTCCGGCCCTCGGCCTCGCCCGGGATGCGCTCCGCGCTGGAGGGGCGGCGCCGACCATCCTCAATGCCGCCAACGAGGTTGCCGTCGAGGCCTTCCTGGGCGGCGGCATCGGCTTTCTCGATATTGCGCGGGTTTCGGCGGATATTCTGGCTCGATGCGCCGGCCGGAACTCTGCCCCGGCCGATCTGGACAGCGTTTACAAAATTGACAGAAACACCCGGATTCTTGCGCGGGAGTGGGTGCAAAAGCACAGCCGCTGACGTAGTCTGTGTGCAGCAAATGGTCCCCGGGTCGGTCAGTATGGCCGGGGGTGGGTAGCTAGTGGGGGAATGGCAGTGCCTGGTCAGATTTCGGCCGGGCCGGTCGCCTGTTGAGTGGGACAACGGACTTGATGGAATTGCTTGCGGGGATCGGAGGCTTCGGGGAGTCCCTCTGGGGCTATCTCGTTCCATTCCTCTTCGTATTGACCATTGTGGTCTTCTTCCACGAGCTCGGTCATTTTTCCGTAGCGCGCTGGTTCGGTGTGAAGGTCGATGTTTTCTCGATCGGTTTCGGGCGAGAGATATTCGGCTGGAACGATCGTCACGGCACGCGCTGGAAAGTGAGCTGGGTTCCGCTCGGCGGCTATGTGAAGTTTGCCGGTGACGAGAATGCCGCGAGCGTGCCCGACCGCGACAAGCTGGCTGCGATCCCGGAGGAGCAGAAGGCCGGGCTGTTCCACTTCAAGCCGCTGCATCAGCGCGCCGCTGTGGTCGCCGCAGGTCCGATCGCCAATTTCATCCTCGCCATCGTCATTTTCGCCTGCGTGTTCATGTTTGTCGGCCGTCAGGTCAGCGCACCCGTGGTGAGCGGCGTGGTCGAGGGAAGCCCCGCCGCGGCAGCGGGCTTCATGGTCGGAGACAGGATCGTCTCCATTGACGGTTCAAGCATCGAAAGCTTCGAGGAAGTTCAGCGCTATGTCTCCGTGACGCGGTCCGCCATGGCGTTCGGGGTAGAGCGCGAGGGCCGCCTCCTGATGCTCGAGGCGACGCCGCAGGTCAACGAAATCACCGACACGTTCGGAAATGTGCACCGGGTGCCGCAACTCGGCCTCCAGCGCGACGGCACGTCGGAAGTGATCCGTAGCAACCCGGTCGCGGCGGTCTGGCAGGGCGTCAAGCACACGGGTTTCATCATCGAGCAGACTTTTGCCTATATCGGCCGCATGATTACCGGCCGGGAGTCGACGGATCAGCTCCGCGGCCCGATCGGCATTGCCGAAACCTCCGGGCAGATCGCGACGTTCGGCATCGTCGCTCTTCTCTCGCTGACCGGTCTTCTGTCCGTCAGCATCGGGCTGCTCAATCTGTTTCCGGTGCCCCTGCTTGATGGCGGCCATCTTCTGTACTATGCGGTTGAGGCCGTGCGCGGACGCCCGCTTGGCGAGGAAGCCCAGGAATACGGCTTCCGCATCGGGCTCGCGCTGGTCATGACTTTGATGATATTTGCGACCTGGAACGACCTGTCTCGACTGCAGGTCTTCTCGTTTCTCGGTGGATTGTTCAGCTAAATGCCGCGATTGGATGGCGACGTTCGGATGCGACAGGGCTCGCACTCCGGCGGAGAGGTAAGGTTAGGGGACAGGATGGGGCGACTTGCCGGCTACATGACAAGAACGGTGCGCATTGCGGTGTTCGCCGCGGCATTGCTCGTTTCGCCGATGATCGCAGGCGGCGCTGGAGGCATGGGCCAGGCCCGCGCCGAGGCGCCCTACATCACGGAAATCGTCGTCCAGGGCAATCAGCGCATCGAAGCCGGCACCGTCCGGACCTACATGCTGCTCCTGCCCGGCATGCAGTACGATCCGGAAATCGCCGACGCATCGCTGAAGCAGCTTTTCGGCACCGGCCTCTTTGCGGACGTGTCGATGCATCTCGACGGCACCCGCGTGATCGTGTCGGTGGTCGAGAACCCGATCATCAACCGCATCGCCTTCGAAGGTAACAGCGCGATCAACGAGGACGACCTGAAACAGGAAGTCCAGCTTCAGCCGCGCACCGTCTATACGCGGGCGAAGGTCCAGAGCGACGTGACCCGCATCATCGAACTCTACCGGCGCGGCGGACGATTCTCCGCGACTGTGGAGCCCAAGATCATTCAGCTGCCGCAGAACCGCGTCGACCTCGTGTTCGAGATCAATGAGGGCGCACGGACCAAGATTGCCTCCATCAATTTCATCGGCAATTCGAAGTTCAGCGACGGCAAGCTGCGCGAAGTCATCTCTACGAGCGAATCCGCCTGGTGGAAGTTCCTGTCTTCGTCGGACAGCTACGATCCCGACCGCCTGACCTATGACCGCGAGTTGCTGCGCCGTTTCTATCTGCAGCGCGGCTATGCGGACTTCCGCGTCGTCTCCGCGATCGCCGATCTGCGCCGCGACGATTCCGCCTTCCACATCACCTTCACCGTTGACGAAGGCGAGATCTACGAATTCGGCGATGTGACCGTCACCACGGAACTCGAGAAGCTCAACAAGGAATCGCTCGAAGCTCTTCTGCTCCCGAAGACCGGCGACACCTACAATGCCGGCCTGATCGACAAGACGCTTGATGCGCTGACCTATGCGGCGGGCACGAGCGGCTATGCCTTCGCGGAAGTGCGCCCGCGCATCCGCAGGCGTACCGACGAACGGGTAATCGACCTTACCTTCCAGATCACGGAAGGCCCGCGCGTCTATGTCGAACGCATCAACATTACCGGTAACTCGCGCACTCTCGACAAGGTGGTGCGCCGCCAGATGCGGATGTCGGAGGGCGACGCCTTCAACAAGGTGCTGCTCGACAGGTCGGAAAAGAACATCCGCGCGCTTGGCTACTTCGCCAAGGTGGAAGTAACGCAGGACCCCGGGAGCGAGGCCGACAAGACCGTCCTCAACGTCAATGTGCAGGAGCAGTCCACCGGCTCGCTCTCGCTCAGCGCCGGTTTCTCGACGCTGGATAACGCCGTTGCCGGCATTCAGCTCTCGGAACGCAATTTCCTCGGCCGCGGTTTGCAGCTCAGCACCAGCCTCTCGATCTCGAAGCGCAGGCAGCTGATCGACTTCCGCTATACGGATCCGTATTTCCTCGACCGCAACCTCGTCGGTGGTTTCGACCTCTTCGGCAGCGAAACCAATTACCAGAATGAATCCTCGTTCAACTCGCGGTCGCAGGGTTTCGGTCTGCGCTTCGGCTTCCCGCTCTCCGAGAAGGCGCGGTTCCTGGCGCGGTATCAGTTCCGCTTCGACGAGATTTTCGACGTCCGCTATCAGTCCTGTAGCATTGCGCCGCCGAACACGCCTTGCGTGTCGCCGGTCATCGCGGCTGCTGAAGGCGAAAAGTATCGGTCGATCATCGGCTACGATTATTACTACGACAACCGAAACGACCCGGTCGATCCGACGGGTGGCTGGGACTTCCTGTTCAGCCAGAACTTCGCCGGTCTCGGTGGCAACGTCCGTTATCTGTCGAACGAAATTCTCGCGCGCTTCTACTATCCGCTCTCAGACGATTTCCTGACGAGCTGGAAACTCGATGGCGGCTATGTGCAGGGGCTCGGTCAGGACGTGCCTCTGGCCGACCACTTCTTCAAGGGCGGCAATACGATCCGCGGCTTCGCCCGCGGCGGCGTCGGCCCGCGCGACGTGACGTCGCCCAATCAGGATGCTGTCGGCGCACTCGCCTATATCTTCGGCACCGCGGAAGTTTCGTTCCCGAACGGGTTGCCGGAGGCTCTGGGCGTGAGAACTTCGGTATTCGTCGATGGCGGCTTTATCGGCCTGTCGGATTACGACGCGAGCATCTATCCGGGCGTCGTGGACGATTTCGCGCCGCGCGCATCGGTGGGCGTCAGCCTTTACTGGCAGTCGCCTTTCGGTCCTATCAGGCTCGATCTGGCTCACGTGCTGCTCGACGAGCCTTACGACGAGAAGGAGGCGTTCCGCTTCAGCGCGGGTACGTCGTTCTGACCCGGGCTGCGGGGGGAGCAGCTTGCAATGAGACCTAATGAGGGATGCTCTAAAATGAGTTCCAAGTTGAGTGTAAAGCGTATCGCCGTGTCTTTGGCCGTGGCTCTGGGGTTGAGCCTGTCGGCCGTCGCGGCACAGGCGGCCGGTCCGGCCATCATTCTGGTGGTCGACACGCAGGGCGTGTTCGCCCAGTCCAAGGCCGGCCAGAGCATCCGCAGCCAGTATGAGGAACAGGTCAAGAAGATCATGGCCGACGGCAAGAAGACGGATGACGCTCTTCAGGCCGATGCCAAGAAATTGCAGGAAGAGCGCTCGCTGCTCTCGCAGGAAGATCTGCAGAAGCGCGTACAGAGCCTGCAGCAGCGGACCGGCGAGTTCCAGCAGTCGATCCAGATCAAGCAGCAGGGCCTGCAGCTCGGCGTGCAGCGCGCAGAATCCCAGGTGGAGGCTGCGCTGCGCCCGATCTTCGCCGAGATCATGAAGGAGCAGAAGGCCACGCTGCTGCTCGACCAGGCCGTGGTGCTTGCCGGCGGCGCCGATCTCGATATTTCGGCGGAAGTGCTGAAGCGGCTCAATGAAAAGCTTGCCCGCGTCGAGGTGAAGGCCTTGACGAAGGAGGAAATCGAGGCGGCACAGAAGGCTGCCGCGAACGGGCGTTAAGTCGCCAACTGATTGGCGGGCCCGATATGCGGCCCGGATGCGACATCTATGGCGGATAAGCGGTTCTTCACTCCGGCGAATGCCTTGCCGCTCGGCGAGTTGGCAAGCCGGACAGGTGCGGCCCTCGGGCCGGGCGCGGACCCCGCTTACGCCATAGATGGCGTCGCTCCCCTGGACACGGCAGGAGCCGGCAAGGTCAGCTTTCTCGACAACCCGAAATATGCGGCGGCGTTCGAGGCGACGAAAGCAGCCGCCTGTTTCGTCCATCCTCGCTTCGCGGATCGCGCGCCGCAGGGGGTGATGCTCCTGATCACGGAACAGCCTTACCGTGCCTATGCGCTGGCGGCACAGATTTTTTATCCCGATGCCACATCCGGCAGCGACACGTTCGGCGAGCGCGGCGTCGTGCATGCCCGTGCCTGCGTTCATGAGACGGCAAAGCTCGGCGAGAACGTCACTATCGAGCCCGGTGCCACGGTCGGCGCTCACGCCGAGATCGGGCGCAACACCGTGATCGGCTGCAACACGAGCATCGGCAAGGGCTGTACCGTCGGCAAGGATTGCTACATCGCGCCCAATGTGACCGTAAGCCACTCCCATATCGGCGACCGCGTCATGCTGCATCCCGGCGTGCGGATCGGACAGGACGGGTTCGGTTTCGCCATGGGCTATCCGAAGCACGAGAAGGTACCTCAGCTTGGCCGTGTCATCATTCAGGACGACGTGGAGATCGGCGCCAACACGACGATCGACCGCGGCGCGGGGCCCGACACGGTGATCGGCGAGGGCACCAAGATTGATAATCTCGTGCAGATCGGCCACAACGTCGAAACGGGCCGCGGCTGCGTGATCGTCTCGCAAACCGGCATTGCGGGAAGCGCGAAGCTCGGCGATTTCGTCGTGCTCGCCGCCCAGGTCGGCGTGACCGGTCATCTGACGGTCAATAGCGGCGCGCAGATCGCGGCGCGGGGCGCGGTGGTGCATGATGTGCCCGCGGGTCAGCAATATGGCGGCGTGCCGGCGAAGCCGATCTCCGAATGGCGGCGCGAGGTCGTCGAACTCCGCAAGCTTGGCCGGCGCCCGAAAGCGGGCAAGAAGTCGGACGAATAGCGGCATTGGAAATCTGGGAAGGATGATCGTATGAGCGAGGCTGAGGCGCCGGAAAAACTCGACAGCGCCGATATCAACCGGGTGATGGAGCTTCTCCCCCATCGATATCCGATGCTGCTGATCGACCGCATCATCGAGATGAAGGGCGATCAATCCGCTATCGGCATTAAGAACGTCACTGCGAACGAGCCCTTCTTTCAAGGGCACTTCCCGGGACATCCGGTAATGCCGGGCGTTCTCATCGTCGAGGCCATGGCGCAGACGGCAGGCGCACTCGTGATCAACAATCTCGGGACATCGGGCAGCAACCAGCTCGTCTATTTCATGACAGTGGACCGCGCCAAGTTCCGCAAGCCGGTTCTGCCGGGCGACGTTCTCGAATTGCATATGACGAAATTGCAGAGCCGCGGGCCGGTCTGGAAATATCACGGCGAAGGCCGCGTAGACGGCAAGCTTGTTGCCGAGTGCGATCTTGGCGCCATGATCGCAGGTGCATCAGCGAAATGACCAACGTACATCCGACGGCGATAGTCGATCCGAAAGCGGAGCTTGCGCCCGATGTCACCGTCGGTCCCTATTGCGTCGTCGGAGCGGATGTGTCGCTCGGCGAGGGTGTCGTGCTCCACTCGCATGTCGTGGTCGAGGGGCGAACCTCGGTCGGCGCGAGAACGCAGATCTACCCTTTCGCCTCGATCGGCCATGCGCCGCAGGACCTGAAGTATCGCGGCGAGCCGAGCCGGCTTGAGATCGGCACCGACAATCTCATCCGCGAACATGTCACGATGAATCCGGGCACGGAAGGTGGCGGCATGCTGACGCGTGTCGGCAATCACTGCGCCTTTCTGACGGCATCGCATGTCGGCCACGACTCCATCGTCGGCAATCATGTCGTGTTTTCCAACAACGTCATGCTGGCCGGTCACTGCAAGATCGACGATTACGTGATCTTCGGCGGCGGCGCCGCGCTGCACCAGTTCGGCCGCGTCGGCAAGCACGCCTTCATCGGCGGCATGAGCGCGGTCGAGAACGACGTGATCCCCTACGGGCTCGTCGTCGGCAACCGCGCCTATCTGATGGGGCTCAATCTCATCGGCCTGAAGCGCCGCGGCTTTTCCCGCGAGCAGATCGGGGCCATGCGCGAAGCCTATGGCCTTCTGTTCGCGGAAGAAGGCACCCTGCGAGAGCGGGTGGAAAAGGCTGCTGAACGATTTGCTGCTCAGCCCGACGTCATGGATATCGTGAATTTCATCCGCTCGGAATCGGATCGGGCGATCTGCATGCCCCGGTCCGAGCGAGCGGCCTGATCCCTGGCGATGGAGACCGAGGGCAAACCCCGCAAACTCGGCATTGCCGCCGGTAGCGGCCCCTTGCCCGCAATGCTCGCCGAGGCTGCGCTTGCAGCCGGCCGCGATGTCTATGTTATCGGCATCGAGGGCGCGGCGGAGAAGGAAATCGAGCGATTTCCGCACGCCTGGGTGCGCCTTGGCGCGATGGGGGAATTCCTGCGTCTTCTCAAGGAGAACCGCTGCGAGGATATCGTGCTGATAGGCGGCATAAAGCGGCCGAACCTCGCATCGCTTTTCCCCGACAAGACGGGCCGCTCCCTTATGCCGCGCGTCGCTCGCTGGCTGATGCAGGGAGACGACGGGTTGCTGCGCGGCCTCGCAGACTATTTCGAGAAGGAACACGGATTCCGCGTCATCGGCGCGCATGAGGTGGCGGGCGGCCTGCTGGCGCCGGAAGGCGTGCTGAGCAAGGCTGCGCCATCGCCCGAGCAGGAAATCGATATCGATGTCGCCGCGCGTGCGGCGCTCGCCATAGGCGCTCTCGATATCGGACAGGGTGCAGTGGCCTGCCGCGGTGTCGTGCTGGCGCTCGAGGCGGCGGAGGGAACTGACCGCATGCTCGAGCGCGTGTCGTCGCTGCCGCAGGATGTGCGGGGACGGGAGGAGGCTCGCGCGGGCGTGCTGGTGAAGCTCTCGAAGCCGGGTCAGGAAAAGCGAGTCGATCTGCCGACCGTCGGTGTGAAGACCGTCGAGAATGTCGCTGCCGCAGGGCTCGCAGGCATTGCCGTCGAGGCCGGCGGTGCCTTGATCGTCGATGGTGAGGCGGTGGCGCGCGCCGCGAACAGGGCCGGTATCTTTGTGGTGGGACTTGCGCCCGACCGGCTGCGAAAGCTGCGGTCATGAAGGCGGACGAAAAACACGTCATGCTCGTCGCCGGTGAAACCTCCGGAGACGCGCTTGGCGCCGGCTTGATGGATGCTCTCGTGGCGCAGTCCGCCGTCCCTCTCCGCTTCTCTGGCGTCGGCGGTCCGGAAATGGAAAAGCGCGGGCTCGCCTCGATCTTCCCCATGTCCGACATCGCGGTGATGGGGCCGCGCGAGATCATCCCGCGGCTGCCACTCATCTTCCGCCGGATATGGCAAACCGTACGCCATGCCGTCGAGCAGAAGCCCGATATCGTGGTCGTGATCGACAGCCCCGAGTTCACCCACATGGTCGCGAAGCGCATCGCCCGCAAGGCACCGGATATACCGATCGTCGACTACGTGCTGCCGAGCGTCTGGGCATGGCGGCAGGGCCGCGCCCGCGCGATGAAGAAATATATTCGCCGCGTTCTCGCGCTGCTGCCCTTCGAAGCACAGTTCCTGAAGTCTGTCGGCGTCGATTGCGTCTATGTCGGCCACCCGGCAATCGAGCGGCTGCCGGAAGCCGGTTCGGGTGCGTCGTTCCGCGAGCGGCACGGGATAGGTTCCGACGTCCCGCTGCTGCTCGCTCTGCCGGGCAGCCGCCTCAATGAGGTGAAGCACCTCGTTGATATTTTCGGCGGCGTCGTCGACCGACTGGCAGACGAGATGCCCGGTCTCCGTGTCGTCATACCGGCCGTGCCCCATGTCAGGCCGTTGATCGAGAAGGCTGTCGAGACCTGGAAAGTGCCTGTAGAGATCGTCGCTGGCGAAGAAGAAAAGAAGGGCGCCTTCGCTGCCGCAAATGCGGCGCTGGCGGCGTCCGGTACTGTCACGCTCGAACTCGCGCTCGCGCGGGTGCCCATGGTTGTTGCCTATCGCGCGGAAGCGATCGTCGGCTGGTTCGCGCTCAGCGTTCTGAAAATCCCGTCCGTGGTGCTGGTGAACCTCATCCTCGACCGGCCTTCGGTGCGCGAATATCTGCAGTCGCGTTGCACGGCGGATGACCTGCTCGAGGGATTGCGGCCCTTGATGCGCGACACGGCGGACCGCCGCCGCGCGATCGCCGATCTCGACGAAGTGCGCGCGCGCATGGGTGTCGATGGGGAAAGCCCGAACAGCCGCGCGGCTAGAGCAGTTCTGGAGCTTCTCTGAAAAGAAAAGGGCGCTTCCGGAGAAGCGCCCTCGATCTTTGCATGCCGTTCGGTGTTACTTGCGCTTGCCGGCTTCGACATAGTCGCGCTGCGCGGCGCCGGTATAGAGCTGGCGCGGGCGGCCGATGCGCTGACCCGGATCCTCGATCATCTCGTTCCACTGCGCGACCCAGCCGACGGTACGGGCAAGGGCGAAGAGCACCGTGAACATGGTGGTCGGGAAGCCCATCGCCTTAAGCGTGATGCCCGAATAGAAGTCGATATTCGGATAGAGCTTCTTCTCGATGAAGTATTCGTCGTTGAGCGCGATCCGCTCGAGTTCGAGCGCGACGTCCAGCAGCGGGTCGTCCTTGATGCCCAGAACCTTGAGCACTTCATGGCAGGTCTGCTGCATCACGCGGGCGCGCGGATCGTAGTTCTTGTAGACGCGATGGCCGAAGCCCATCAGGCGGAACGGATCGTTCTTGTCCTTCGCCTTCTTGACGAATTCCGGGATGCGGTCAACGGAGCCGATTTCCTGCAGCATGTTGAGCGCCGCTTCGTTGGCGCCGCCATGCGCCGGGCCCCACAGGCAGGCAATGCCGGCCGCGATGCAGGCGAAGGGATTGGCGCCCGACGAACCGGCGAGGCGCACCGTCGAGGTCGACGCGTTCTGCTCGTGGTCAGCATGCAGAATGAAGATACGGTCCATCGCACGGGCCAGGATCGGATCGACCTTGTATTCCTCGGCCGGAACCGAGAAGCACATATGCAGGAAGTTTTCGGCATAGCCGAGGCTGTTCTTCGGATAGACGACCGGCTGACCGACCGAATATTTGTAGGCCATGGCGGCGATGGTAGGGATCTTGGCGATCAGGCGGCGGCTCGCGATCATCCGCTGCACCGGATCGTTGATATCCGTCGAGTCGTGATAGAAGGCCGACAGCGCGCCCACCATGCCGCACATGATGGCCATGGGATGCGCGTCGCGGCGGAAGCCGCGCAGGAAGAACTGCATCTGCTCATGCACCATGGTGTGCATGGTGATGGCGCGCTCGAACTCGGTGTACTGCTCGTTGGTCGGCAGTTCGCCGTTCAGCAGCAGGTAGCAGGTCTCAATGAAATTGCCCTTCTCAGCGAGCTGATCGATCGGATAGCCGCGATAGAGCAGGATGCCTTCTTCACCGTCGATATAGGTGATGTCGGATTCGCAGCTCGCCGTGGAGGTGAAACCCGGATCGTAGGTGAAAACGCCGCTCTTGCCGTAAAGCGTCGAAATGTCGACGACGCTGGGGCCGAGCGATCCGCCATAGACCGGCAACTCGTAAGACTTGCCATCCACCGAGAGCGTCGCCTGGGATTTCGCTCCAGCTTTGGTTCCGAATTCTGTCATGCCTGCCTACCTGTCCTGTTAGACCGGCCGGAGCGCCTTTCGGGCAGTTCGGCCGGGTCGGGTTGTTCCCATTATAATGTCTCGCCGCAATCGCCGGAACCGATGTTCCGGCTATGCAGCCTGATCCTTCATCCGCGCCAATGTTTCGTCCCGGCCGAGCGTTGCCAGCACGTCGAAAATAGGCGGTGAAACGGTGCTGCCGGTCACGGCGGCGCGGAGCGGCTGCGCCACCTTGCCGAGCTTGAGATTTTCCTCCTCCGCAAAAGCGCGGATCGTGGCTTCGATCTCGGCGAGCTGCCAGTCATTATGCGCCTCAAGCCGCGAAACGAGCCGGGCGAGAAGGGCGCGCGCATCCGGGCCGAGAAGCTGTTGTGCCTTGTCGTCGCAGGCAAGCGGCCGCTGCGCCAGCAGGAAGGCGGCGCCCTGACCAAGCTCGACCAGAGTTTTTGCGCGCTCCTTGAGGCCCGGCATGAGCGCGATCAGCTTCTGGCGGAACGCCTCATCCGTCTGCCAGCCATTGAGGCGGCTCATCAACGCGATGGTTTCGTCGGCAAGCCGCTCGTCGTCCGCTTCGCGGATATAGTGGCCGTTCACGTTCTCGAGCTTGGCGAAGTCGAACCGCGCGGGCGAGCGGCCAATGCTTTCGAGGTTGAACCACGCGATGGCCTGGTCCGTGGAGAAGATTTCATCGTCGCCATGGCTCCAGCCGAGCCGCACGAGGTAATTGCGCATCGCCTCCGGCAGATAACCGAGGTCGCGATAGGCTTCCGCGCCCAGCGCGCCATGTCGCTTAGAGAGCTTCGCGCCATCGGGCCCGTGGATCAGAGGCACATGGGCGAACTCCGGCGTCGTCCAGCCGAGCGCCGCATAGATCTGGCTCTGACGGCCGGCATTGGTCAGATGGTCGTCGCCCCGGACGATATGGGTGATGCCCATGTCGTGATCGTCCACCACCACGGACAGATTGTAGGTCGGCGTGCCGTCGCTGCGCAGGATGATGAGATCGTCGAGCTGCTCGTTCGGGAAGCGTACATCGCCCATCACATGGTCGCGCACGATGGTTTCGCCTTCGTCGGGCGAGCGGAAGCGGATGACGGGTTTCACGCCGGCCGGCGCCTCTGAAGGATCGCGGTCGCGCCAGCGTCCGTCATAGCGGATGGGGCGGCCTTCGGCGCGGGCCTTTTCGCGCATTTCCTCGAGCTCTGCCGGGCTGGCATAGCAGTAATATGCCTTGCCCTCGGCGAGGAGCTGCTCGGCGACTTCGCGATGGCGCGCGCTGCGCGAGAACTGGAAGATGGGCTCCTCGTCCCATTCGAGGCCGAGCCAGCGAAGCCCCTCGAAGATCGCGTCGATGGCGGCATCCGTCGAGCGCTCGCGGTCCGTATCCTCGATTCGGAGCAGGAAGCGGCCGCCATGATGGCGCGCGAAGAGCCAGTTGAACAAAGCCGTCCTTGCGCCGCCGATATGGAGATATCCGGTCGGCGAGGGCGCAAAACGCGTAATGACGGTCCTTGTTTCGCTCATGGTCTCCTGCGATCCGGCCTCGCAGCCGCACGGGTAGGCAACACAGTGAAATGTTGGCAAGCTTGGCCGCTGTTATGGGCAAGAACCCTTGGGCCTGCTGTGGGGCTCGGGATTTCTAGCACATTGCGGCAACGCAGCGTAAGCCAGAAATGAAGTCCAGGCCGGCGGGAAAAATGCCTTGGGGACAGTGCCTTAGGCACCGTCACCGGCATTAGCGGGGCAGGCCGGGGAGGGCGGGTGGCGCGGACCGAGGATTTTCCGGAGGCCTACGGCGCCCGATTGACGCTGCGTGAGATGCCGGGCGCCGCCATCGCCTGGCTCCGGCGGTCTTTTGCGGCGGAATCGGACCGTTATTTCCTCTGGACGCCGGTCTTTCTCGGGTTCGGGATCGCCAGCTATTTCGCCCTGCCGGCCGAGCCTCCGCTATGGGCGGCGGGGTCGGGGCTTGTGCTTGCCGGGCTCTTGCTCTGGTCCGTGCGGCGATGGCCGGCGGCGGCGCTTTGCGCCGCTGCGCTATTTTGCGTGGCATTGGGCTTCGCGGCCGCCGTCGGGAGGACGGCATGGGTCGCCGCGCCGGTGATCGAACGAACGCAGGCGGGCACGCTGACGGCGCGAGTGGTCTCCGTCGAGACAACCGTGAACGGAGGGCTTCTGGCCATTCTGGCGCCGGAGAGCTTTAGCGGGCTTCGAGTGGAGGAACTGCCTGCCCGGGTCAGGCTCAACATCCGCATCCGGGATGCCGCTCTCAGGCCCGGCGCAACCGTGGAGATGCGCGCGCGGCTATTGCCGCCGCCCGAGCCCGTCTCGCCCTACGGCTTCGACTTTGCCCGACAGGCCTGGTTCAACGGGCTTGGCGCCGTGGGCTTCGCCTATAGCGCGCCGCGGGAGATCGAAGCACCCTCGGGGCCGGGCGCCTGGCTCTCCACCTTGCGAATGAAGATCGGCGCGCGCATCCGCGGCACGATCGGCGGAACGAGCGGAGCGGTGGCCGCCGCGCTGATCACCGGCGAGCGGGCGAGCATCCCGGATGAAATCTCGGAGGATCTGCGCGCCGCCGGCATCTACCATGTGCTGGCAATCTCCGGCCTTCACATGGTGTTGTTTGCTGGATCGCTCTTCTGGGCGGTACGGGCGGCGCTGGCGCTCGTTCCCGGACTTGCGCTTCGCTATCCGATCAAGAAATGGGCGGCGGCGATCGCCATTCTTGGCGCGACTTTCTATCTGCTCATCTCCGGCGGCGCCATCGCCACACAGCGCGCCTGGATCATGATTTCGCTGATGTTCGTTGCTGTGCTTCTCGACCGCCCTGCGCTCAGTATGCGGAACGTCATGCTGGCCGCCATTCTGGTGCTGCTCTGGCGACCGGAAAGCCTTGTCGGGGCGGGATTCCAGATGTCGTTCGCGGCTGTGATTGCGCTCATCGCATTCTACGAGAGCGATCTCGTTCGCCGCTGGATGCTTGCTCCGCGAGGTTATGGCGTCGCGGACTGGCCGCGTCTCGCGGTTATCTATGTGCTCGGCATCGCGCTGACGAGCATCGTCGCCGGAGCGGCGACGGGCGCCATCGCCGCCTATCACTTCAACCGGATCGCCGTGTACGGGCTTGCCGGCAATATGGCGGCGATGCCTGTTGTCGGCCTGGTGGTGATGCCCATGGCGCTCCTCGCCCTGCTGCTCATGCCCTTCGGCCTGGACGGGCCTGCGCTGCTGGCGATGGGCTGGGGGGTCGAGACCATGCTCGCCATCGCCGACGAGGTTGCAGGCTGGGGCGGCTCGGACCGGATGGTCCCGGCGGCACCGCTTCATGCCCTGCTGCTGGTAACGATGGGCGGCTTGTGGATGGCGATCTGGAAAGGACACTGGCGCCATAGCGGGATGGTGGCCATCCTGCTCGGTTTCCTCTTTTGGGGCGGTGCACAAAAGCCCGACATTCTGATTGACCGCGACGCGAGCCTGCTGGCGGCGCGCATGGCGGATGGCACGCTCGCCCTGTCATCCTCGCGGCCCGATTATGCCGCGCGGCAATGGCTGAGATATGAGGGAGACAGCCGTAGCCCCCGCGAAGCGGCGCGCACGGAACATATGCGATGCGACCAGAGCGGCTGCATATATGCCGAGCCCGGACGGCCGGTTGTCGCCTTCTCGAATTCGCTGGATGCATTGGCGGAAGATTGCGGCCGCGCCGACATCATCGTCGCCCGCGTGCCCGTTCCCGCACCCATGAGACGAGGATGCGGCGCAGGCCTGCTGCTGGATTGGTTTCATTTCTGGCGCAACGGCGCTACCGCGATCAGCATAGCCGGCGATGGAAGCATCGGCATGACCACGGCGCGTAGCGAACGTGGCGAACGCCCCTGGGTGCAGCGGCAGGACGAGGCTCAATAGCGGCGAAGAAGCCCGACCAGCTTGCCCTGAACTTTGACGCGGTCCGGGCCGAAAATGCGGGTCTCGTAGGCCGGGTTCGCCGCCTCGAGCGCGATGGACTCGCCCTTCTTGCGGAGCCGCTTCAGCGTGGCCTCGTAGCCATCGACAAGCGCCACAACGATGTCGCCGCTCTGCGCCGTGTCGCAGCGCTGGATGAGGACCGTATCGCCATCAAGGATGCCGGCATCGATCATCGAGTCGCCCTTGACCTCGAGCGCATAATGCTCGCCCGAGCCCAGAAGGCTGAGCGGCACGCTGACCTGGTGGCTCTCCTCCTGCAGCGCCTCGATCGGCGTACCGGCGGCGATGCGCCCCATCACGGACAGCGCCATGGTGTCGCCCGTGTCGCGCGCGGGAGAAAGATCGCGGCTCGAGGGCTTCGGCCGGGCGCCGCCTTCGATGACGCTGGGCGAAAAGCCCTTGCCGCGCGAAACCGCAAGGCTCGGCGAGGCAGCATCCGGCAGTTTCAGGATTTCGAGGGCGCGGGCGCGGTGCGGAAGCCGGCGGATGAAGCCGCGTTCCTCCAGCGCCGTGATCAGCCGGTGGATGCCGGACTTGGAGCGCAGGTCGAGCGCTTCCTTCATTTCGTCGAAGCTCGGAGAGACGCCGCCTTCCTTGATCCGCTCATGGATGAACATCAGCAGTTCGTGTTGCTTGCGCGTCAGCATATTCTCCAGCCCCTCCAGTCGCCCGAAAGGCCCATCTTTCGGGCTTCGGAACAAAACAAAAACGCTTCGGGCTGTTCTAGTTTAGTTCTCCTGAATCTGTCAAGCGTCTTTGTGGATAACTCAACCGCGGAGCGGCAAAACCGTAACGATTTCACCGGCTTTTGCCTCCGGAGCCCGGGGCTCACGGATGATGAGGCATCCCGCCCGGGCCAGCACGGAGAGCATCGAACTGTCCTGAATCGAGGCAGGCGTCGCGAGCGGAAGCTCTCTGTGAATATGGTCGAGTGTCGCGCGGACATAGTCCTCCCGCCCGCCATTTGCGGGCAGGGCGGAGCCAAGCCGAGCCAGCGTCGTGTGAAGCGCCGTTTCGCCGCCCTGGAGCCGCTGGATGGCGGGCCTGAGGAACAGGGTCGCGCAGACGAGTGCCGACACCGGGTTTCCGGGCAGGCCGAGCAGGGGTGTCTCGCCGAGTTTCCCGTAGATCAGCGGCTTGCCGGGACGCATGGCGATCTTCCAAAAGTCGACATCGAGGCCGAGGGGGCCAAGCGCGGATTGCACGAGGTCGTGCTCGCCCACCGATGCGCCGCCAAGCGTGACCAGCATGTCGGCATGTCCCGCGCGCTTGGCGGCATCCCGGATCGCCGCTTCATCGTCCCGCACGATACCGAGATCTAGCGGTTCACCGCCCGCCTCCCGGACCAGCGCGGCAATGCCGTCATTATTGGCCGAGACGATCTGGTTGGGCCCGGGTTCGGTTCCGGGCGGCACCAGCTCATTCCCCGTCGAGAAGAAGGCGATCACAGGGCGCTTGTGAACATTGAGCGTCGCGAGGTTCATGGCCGCGGCCAGTGCGATATCGGCGGGTGAAAGCTTCTGGCCTGCGGGAAGCCCAGAATCGCCGGTGCGGAAATCGAGCCCCACCGGGCGCACATGCTGCCCGGCCTCGGCGCTTTCCTTTACGACGACGATGGCGCCCTCGCGCGCCGTATCCTCCTGGATGACGATGGCATCCGCGCCGCGCGGCAGTGGTGCGCCTGTGAATATGCGGACGGCCTCGCCGGATTTCAGTTCTGTTGTGTAAGCGCCGCCGGCAGGCGCCTCGCCCACAACCTTGAGGCGGGCAGGGAGGGACGCCGTGTCGGCCGCCTTCACGGCGTAGCCGTCCATCGCGGAAAGATCGGCGGGCGGCTGCGTGCGTCGCGCAATGGCCTCTTCCGCGAGCACGCGGCCAACGGCCTGCGACAGCGGCACGCTTTCCGTCTGTGTCGTGCGCAGCGAGGCGAGAATACGCGCCCGGGCCTCGTCCACCGGGAGGAGGGGTGATTGTGCCATGGGCTCTTTCTACTCCGCCCTGTAGTCGCCCGACTTGCCGCCCGATTTCTCGACGAGGCGAATGTCGCCGATCCTCATGCTGCGATCGACCGCTTTCGCCATATCGTAAAGCGTGAGGCAAGCGACGGAAACGGCTGTCAGGGCTTCCATTTCGACGCCGGTCTGGCCGGAGAGCTTTACCGTCGCCTCGACCTCGACCGAACTCGTCTTCTTGTCGGGGCGGAGTTCAACTTCCACTTTCGATATGGCGAGAGGATGGCAGAGGGGAATGAGATCCGGCGTCTTCTTCGCCGCCATGATTCCGGCGAGCCGCGCGACTTCGAGCGCATTCCCCTTTTTCAGCTTGTCGGCGAGTATGAGCTTCAGCGTGGCCGGTTTCATGGAGACGGCCCCTTTCGCCGTCGCGCTGCGCGAGGTGACGGGCTTGTCCGACACGTCGACCATGCGCGCCGCACCCTTCTCGTCGAGATGGGTAAGCTTTTTCTTCGGAGCCGGCTTTTTCGTCATTGGGCGAGTTCCTTGCGCATGAAGCACCGCCGCTGCATCGGCAGGCCCAGATCTTCCTCGCGATAATGGGCGAGAAGAAGGGCCGGCGTCCACTCGCTGCGGTCGAGTTCGCGAAAGCCGCAGGAGGCATAGAAGGGGCCGTTCCATGGCAGGTCGCGGAAGGTCGACAGCGTCACAGCGGCGAACCCATCTTTTTGCGCGTACGCGCAGACAGCCTCGACCAGTCTCCGCCCAAGCCCTCGTTTGCCGTGCGCAGGGTGTACGGACAATTCGTAGATATGCATATGGCGGTCGAGCGGCGCGGCAAGGATGAAGCCTACAGGTTTGCCGCCTTCCGTCGCGACGAAGACTGCGCCCGCCCGATGAGCCGCTTCGATGAAACCGAGATCGGTCGGTTCGTGCGAGGCGATTTCGGCAAGTCCCGCCTCCACGAAAAGGGCGCCGGCGGCACGCTCGATCGGACCGAAGTGCTGAAAGTCATCGACGCCTGCCTGGCGGATTTCATAGGTCATGGGATTTGTCTTTCGATGGCGGTGTTGCCGGAGCGCACGGAATTTCCATACAGCGCAGCGGCACGCGAAAATTGGGATATGAATCATCCGGTCCGGGGGAATGAAAAGTTCCATCCCCGCCTTCGAGGCCCCGGAGGCCAATGCGCCTGCGGTCAGGCGGGACCGGCAAGCAACGCACGCGTTGCCGCCTCCACATCGTCCTGCCGCATCAGGCTCTCGCCGACAAGGAAAGTCCGTACGCCGACCTTTTCAAGGCGCGTCAGATCGGAATGGTTGAAAATGCCGCTCTCGCCGATGATGAGCCGGTCTTCCGGCACAAGGGGGGCGAGACGCTCGGTTGTTGAAAGAGTTGTCTCGAATGTCTTTAGATTGCGGTTGTTGATGCCGAGGAGAGGGCTCCGGAGCACGAGTGCGCGCTCCAATTCTTCCTCGTCATGTACTTCGACCAGCACATCCATCTTCCACTGGAAGGCGGCGTCTTCGAGTTCGCGCGCTTGCGCGTCCGAGACGGCGGCCATGATGATCAGAATGGCGTCTGCTCCCATCGCGCGGGCTTCCGCCACCTGATAGGTGTCGTACATGAAATCCTTGCGGATGACGGGAAGGGAAGTGGCGGCGCGTGCCGCAGCGAGATAGTCGGGCGCGCCCTGAAACGAGGGGCCGTCCGTCAGCACCGAAAGGCAGGCGGCACCCCCCGCCTCATAGGCGCGGGCAAGCGCAGGCGGATCGAAATCGGCGCGGATGAGACCCTTGGAAGGGCTCGCCTTCTTGATCTCGGCAATGAGCGCAAACTGGCCGGCCGAAACACGAGCCTTCAGAGCATCGGCAAAGCCGCGAACGGGCGACGCCGCACGGGCGGCTGCCTCAACTCCCGCGAGCGGATGGGCCTGCTTCGCCGAGGCGATCTCGCCCAGCTTGTAGGCGCCGATCTTTTCGAGAATGTCAGCCATCTGCGCGTCCGTTCGAAACGGCGACGAGCTTCGCAAGTGCGGCTCGTGCGCTGCCGTCATCGATGGCGCGGGCTGCGATGGTGACGCCATCCTTGAGCGCGGAAACGCGACCCGAAACGATGAGCGCGGCAGCGCTGTTCAGGAGCACGATGTCGCGATAGGCGCTCGCCTCGCCGTCGAGCAGGCGGTGGATCGCAGCAGCATTCTCGGCCGGGCTTCCGCCTTTGAGGTCTTCGATGGAGGCGCGTTTGAGCCCTGCATCTTCCGGCGTGATGGCGAAGAGACGGATAGCGCCGTTCTTGAGTTCGGCAACGGTCGTAGGGCCTGTCGTCGTGATCTCGTCCATGCCGTCGGAGCCGTGGACGACCCAGGCGCTGTCAGAGCCGAGATTGCGCAGCACTTCGGCAAAGGGCTCGACCCAGCCGGAAGAAAAGACGCCGAGCAGGTGATGCTTGACGAGCGCCGGATTGGAAAGCGGCCCGAGCATGTTGAACACGGTCTTGATGCCGAGATCGTTGCGCACCGGCGCCACGTGCTTCATCGCCGAATGATGCGCCTGCGCGAACATGAAGCCGATGCCGGCGCGGCCGATGCATCGCTCGATGGTGGCTGGATCGATGTCGAGATTGACACCAAGCTCCTGCAGTGCATCCGCCGTACCCGAGAGGGAGGAGGCCTTGCGGTTGCCATGTTTCGCGACGGGGACACCCGTTGCCGCGACGACGATCGCCGTGGCGGTCGAGATATTCCAGGTGCCGAGCGCGTCGCCGCCCGTGCCCACGATGTCGATGGCGTTGGCCGGCGCCTGCACCCGCAGCGCCCGTTCGCGCATGACGCGCGCGCCTGCCGTGATCTCCTCGACCGTTTCGCCGCGTACGCGAAGCCCCATCAGGAAGGCCGCGATCTGTGCCGGGCTCGCCTCCCCGGACATGACGGTCTCGAAGGCGGCGCGCGCATCCGCGGCATCGAGCTTCCTGCCCTCGGCAAGCGCCGCGATGATGGTCTTGAAATCGGTCATTGTTCTGCTTGGTTTGTTCCTGCCCGCCCGAAAGATATTCGCTCAGCGGCCAAAAATACAGTCATTCCGGCTGCAGGCGTCAGGCCAGCTCCCGCACATTCATGCCCGCAAGCTGGAGGAAATTCCGCAGCAGGTCATGCCCATGCTCGGAAGCGATGCTTTCCGGGTGAAACTGGACGCCATGGATCGGCAGCTCCTTGTGCTGCATGCCCATGATGATGCCGTCCGTCGTCCAGGCGGTGATTTCCAGACAATCCGGCAGGCTCTCGCGCTCGACGATCAGCGAATGGTAGCGCGTCGCCTCGATGGGGCTCGGCAAGTGCTGGAAGATCCCTTTGCCACCATGGTGAATGTCGCTCATCTTGCCGTGCATGAGGACGGGCGCCCGGACCACCTTGCCGCCAAAGGACTGGCCGATGGCCTGATGGCCGAGGCAGACGCCAAGCAGCGGGATGCGGTGCGCCGCGGCGGCGGCAATGAGTTCGAGGCAGATGCCGGCCTTGTCCGGGTCGCAGGGCCCGGGGGACAGGACGATCGCCTGCGGGCGTTCGGCCAGCGCCTCCTTCACCGTGATCATGTCGTTGCGATGAACGGCCGCCTCGGCCCCCAACTCGCCCAGAAAGTGGACGAGATTGTAGGTGAAGCTGTCGTAGTTATCGATGAGAAGCAGCATGGCCAATTCCTGACGATCAGCTGCCGAAATACCGGAAGCCGGCTTATATATAGGGGGCGGGGGCAGGGCGCGGCAAGGCTCGGAGGGAAGGCATGGCGGAGACGCTCGAAATTCGCACCACTTGCGCGATTGCAGGCGGCGGCCCGGCGGGCATGATGCTCGGGTTCCTGCTCGCCCGCGCAGGGGTGGAGGTCACCGTGCTCGAGAAACATGGGGACTTCCTGCGCGATTTTCGCGGCGACACGATCCATCCCTCGACGCTGGAAGTGATGCACGAGCTGGGCCTGCTCGAGGCGTTGTTGTCGCGGCCGCACCAGAAGATGCAGGGTGCCGGTATCGAAATCGGCGGCCGTTTCCTCAATGTGGTCGACTTCAGCCATTTGCCGGTTCAGTGCGGCTTCATCGCCTTCATGCCGCAATGGCACTTTCTCGACTTTCTGGCGGAGGCCGGCCACAGCTATCCGGGGTTCCGGATTTGCATGAATGCCGAGGTGACGGATCTGATCAAGGAAGGCGGCCGTGTCGCGGGCCTGAGGGCGAAGACGGCCGATGGGCCGATGGATATCAGGGCCGACCTTGTGGTCGGCGCCGATGGGCGCGGCTCTACCGCGCGCGATCGGGCGGGGTTTGTCGTGCGCGAATATGGCGCGCCGATGGATGTTCTCTGGATGCGCTTGTCGCGGCGGCCGGACGATCCGTCGGACACGCTTTTTCGTGTAGCGCCCGGCCATCTGGTCATCACCATCGACCGGGGCGATTATTAGCAATGCGCTTTCGTGATCGAGAAGGGCGCTTTCGAGGAGACGAAGGCGCGAGGGCTGGATACCTTCCGCGCCGATGTTGCGCATCTCCTTCCTTTTGCCGCCGGGCGCATGCATGAGATCGCGAGCTGGGACGATGTGAAGCTGCTGACGGTCAAGGTCGACCGTCTGCGTGAATGGGCAAGACCCGGCCTGCTCTGCATCGGCGATGCCGCACATGCGATGTCGCCCGTTGGCGGCGTCGGCATCAATCTCGCGATTCAGGATGCTGTGGCGGCGGCGAATATTCTGGCGGCGCCGCTGCGCGAACAGCGGTTGACGCTTGACGATCTGCGCGCCGTGCAGCGCCGCCGCGCCTTTCCGACCTGGGCGACCCAAACCTTTCAGGTCATTGCCCAGCGCCGCGTGATCCTGCCGACGCTGCGCGCGAAGGGGCCTGTTTCCGCGCCTCTTGCGATGAGGCTTGCCAATGCATTCCCGCTCCTGCGCCGCATACCTGGCTATGCGGTCGGCATCGGGGTGCGCCCGGAACATGTCCGGACCGGCGAAGCCTGACGGCTACTGCCGCTTGCCCGCCTGCGAGGCGTAGCGCACCGCCTCCTCCGCGGCGCGGAAGAGGGCCTTTGCCTTGTTGACGCTTTCCTGATGTTCGCCCTCGGGCGTGGAATCCGCGACCACGCCGCCGCCTGCCTGCACGTACATCTTGCCGTCTTTCACGATGGCCGTGCGCAGCACGATGCAGGTGTCCATCTCGCCTGCGGCCGAAAAGTAACCGACGCAGCCCGCATAGGGCCCGCGCTTCTCGAGCTCGAGCTCATCGATGATCTCCATGGCGCGCACCTTTGGCGCGCCGGAAACCGTGCCCGCCGGAAAGCCCGCGACGAGCGCGGAAATCGCGTCATAGGACGGATCGAGATCGCCCTCCACATTCGAGACGATGTGGATGAGATGGGAGGTGTATTGGAGCGCGAAACGCTCTGTCGCCTCCACGGTGCCGATTTTCGAGACGCGGCCGACATCGTTACGGCCGAGGTCGAGCAGCATCAGGTGTTCGGCGCGCTCCTTCGGATCGGCGAGCAGCTCCGCCGCGATCTCCTCATCCTCGGCGCGGTTCCTGCCGCGATGTCTCGTCCCGGCAATGGGACGGATGGTCACGCGATTGTTCCTTACCCGAACGAGAATTTCGGGGCTCGACCCGACGATGGAGAAATTCTCGAAGTTCAGGAAATAGAGAAAGGGCGAAGGATTGATCCGCCGGAGTGCCCGATAGAGCGAGAAGGGCGGCAGGGTGAAGGGGGTTTCGAAACGCTGCGACAGCACCACCTGAAAGATGTCGCCCGCGGCGATATATTCTTTTGCGCGTTCGACCATGCCGAAATAGGTGTCGCGCGGCGTATTGGATTGCGGTTCGCCGAGTGGCGCCACATCGGCATCGCGTGAACCATGAGGCAGCGCACGGTCGAAATCCGCGACGATGTCGGACAGCCGCTCACTCGCCCGAGCATAGGCCGCGGTGGCGCTGACGTCGGGCTCCGGCCGAACCGGCGTGACGATGGTCACTTCATCCTTCACGGAATCGAAGACGCAGATCACGGTCGGCCGGAGAAAGATGCCGTCGGGCAGGCCGAGCGCATCCGGGTTTTCGTTGGGCAGGCGCTCCATCAGGCGCACCATGTCGTAGCTCATATAGCCGAAGACGCCCGCTGCCATGGGCGGCAGTTCCTCGGGCAGCTCGATGCGCGATTCCTCGATGAAGGCGCGCAGGCTCGCAAGGGCGCCATCCGTGCAGGGCTCGTAAGCATCGATGTCGAAGCGTGCCTTGCGGTTGATCTCGGCGCTGTCGCCGCGCGTCCGCCAGATGGCGTCCGGCTTCAGGCCGATGATCGAATAGCGGTTGCGTGCATCGCCGCCCTCGACCGACTCGAGAAGAAAGCTGTTGGCCTTGCCCTCGGCGATCTTGAGCATGGCCGACACAGGCGTTTCGAGGTCGGCAACGAGGCGCGTATAGACGACTTGCGGCCGGCCTTCCTTATAGGCAGCTTCGAAGACGCCGTAGTCCGGGGAGATCATTGCGCGCCATCCGCCGAAGTCAGCCGCTGCAGCAGACCTTGATTGATCTTCACGCCGGCCTGCTTCTGGTAGCCGACGACGAAGGACTGAAGCATGTCCGCGCCGATCGAGTCCGTGACATTTGCGAGCGCGTCGGCATAGGCCTTGGAAGTCCTGTCGACGTCGGGAACGCGAACTGAGCGCACCTGCATCAGGATGAGACTGTCGCCCACGCCGACCGGGCCCCAGGTGACACCGCCTTCGGGTGCCGCAAAGAGCTTCGCCACGGCGCTGCGAGAGAATGTGTCGTTCTGCGCATAACGCTGTATGCCCGGCATGGTGAGAACGCCGCGATTGAGTTCGCGTGCAATGTCCTCGAAGCTCTCGCCTGCATTGCCCCGGTCGGCAAGGCGCTGCGCGATGTTCTCGAGCGCAGCTTCGCGCTGCTGGTCGTTCCAGACCTTGACGATCTCGTCGCGCACTTCGTCGAGCGGTTTCAGCGCCGCCGGCGTGACCGTATTGATCTCGACCCAGTAATAGCCTTCCTTGCCGGTATCGAGCGGCGGAATCTGGTCGCCTTCCATATTGTCGAAAACGGCGTCGAGAAGACCGGGCAGTTCCGGCAGTTCGGGCGTGGCGCCGTCGCGCGTCTTGCCCTGGCGGGTGACGCCCGTGAAATGGCGGACCTCAATATCGAAGCGCTCGGAAATCGCATCCAGCGGTTCGCCGCCCGCCCGCGCATCCTCGATATTGTTCTGGATGTCGTAAATCTGCTCGCGCGCCAGTTCGAGTTTGAGCGACTCGAGAACCTGCTCGCGCACACCTTCAAAGGTGCTGGGCTTGCCGGCTTCGATCGAGTCGCTGCGGAAGATTGCCCAGCCAAGCGGGCCGCGCACCGGCTCGCTCCAGGCGCCTTGTTCCGTGGAAAAGGCAGCCTCGGCCAGTACAGGCGAAAGAAGCTCGTCGCGCGTGACCTTCCCGAGATGAAGATCGGCTTCATCGAGGCCGATCTCCTCGGCGACCGCCGAAATCGCCGCCCCGTCGCGCAGCCGTGCGAGCGCGGCCTGGGCATCGGCCTCGCTCGGGAAGGTGATCTGCGTGATTTCCCGCCGCTCCGGCACGTCATACTCGCCGCGCCGCTCCTCATAGGCGGCCTGCAGCTGATCTTCCGAAACCGAAATCGTGCTGAGGATGTCGGCGGGCTCGATCTCCATGATCGCAAAGTCGCGCGTTTCCGGCAGGGTGAAGGCCGATGCGCCCGCTTCGTAGAGCGAGGCAATGTCCTCCTCCTTCGCTTCCGGAATCTCGGTCACGAGTGAGGGCGGCAGGATGATGTAGCCGGCGGTGCGGGTTTCCTCCTGGAAGCGCAGCACGGTGCCGACCAGGATTTCCGGGGCGGGAATGCCCGCCTCGACTACGCCCGTAAGCTGGGTCCGCTGCATGCCCTTGCGGCGTTGTTCGATGAACCGCTCCTCGGAAATGCCGTTCTGGCGGAGAACCTGCCGGAAAAGCTCCCGGTCGAAGCGGCCGAAACCGCCCTGAAGGTTCTCGTCCGTGACGATATCGAGACCCACGGCCTCGTCGCCGATGGCAAGACCGATGTCGCGCGCTGCCTCGTCGATCGAAGCAACCGAAATAAGCCGGGAAAGCGCCATCCTGTCCGCGCCGAAGCGCAGCGCCTGATCGCGGGTAAGGGGTTGGCCTAGGCGCTCGGACATGCGGTCCATCTCCGCGCGGAACTCGCGCTCGAAAGTGGCCGAGTCGATTTTCTGGTCGCCGACCTCGGCGACAGCATCGTCGCTGAAGCCGGTGAAGATGTCGGCGATGCCCCAAACCGCGAAGGCGATCACGAGAATGCCGACAATGGCGAACCCGATGATACCGGAAGCGGTTTTCCGCAGACTGTCGAGCATGTTCGGTCTTTCTGTCCCCGCCAGGCCAAGGCGGTTTCTGGATTAGGTCGATTTGCGGTAACGGCCGGCCCCCGCCCCCCGCGACAAGGGCGGCATGATAGGTGCGAGGGCAGAGGGCCGCAAGCCGCCCGGCGGGGCTTCGCGCTTGATTTTCCTTGGAAAAATGCGGAAGGCACCGCCGGACGGCAAGGCTGCCGGGCGATCAGACCTGCATGCCATAAACGGGCGGCAGGCCGAACTCGACATAGACCCGGATGCTGGCCTGCGTCGCTTCGACAAGAGCCCACATCACGACGAAGCTCGCGGCCGCCCAGAGCGAGAAGGCGAAGCGCGTGCCGAGCAGATGTGGCGCCTCGTCATATGCCACCGCGAAGATCAGGGCGAAGAAGGCGACCTGAAAGGACGGCAGGATGACGATGAGCGCCGCCAGAATGTCGTCCGGCGGGTGGGAGCTGAAGGAGATGCCCAGGAAGGCGGCCAGCGCGGCAACCGTGCCGGCGCTGCGGCCATGCTGGACGATCCGGTGAACTTAGACGATAGGCATAATTCTTCTCCGTTCCCTCTCTGCGCGGGCAAAGAAGGTGTAGTTGTTTTCAAGTATTCGTGTTTCGAAAGGCAGGCAAAACTGTATCGCTTGCTCCCGTGCGATTTGCGCGGGGGCACTGGGTCTGCCTTTGGAAAAGCGGTTCTTTACGCCGGATCAGCGCGGCGGAGCGCGGATCTCCAGCGTGGGTCCGGCGAAGCGGTTCAAGTATTCAAGAGGCATGGGCAAACTCCGGTACGCGACTGGTTTCGGTGACCGGAGTTCTGAAAACACAAGAGCCCCGATCTGGTGGATGGGGCTCTCAAAGCGTCGATTTTGCAGGCTAATTCAGCGCGTGCGCAAGCGACCCGGCCCCGAAGGCGAGTAACCCCAAAAGGTGGCCTTTTCGGCCATGTGGAATCGACGGTTTGTCATGGGGCGCAAGCTACACGCGAGGTCATTACTTGCCAACAGAATAGTCATTGAAATGAAACTTTCGCTGGGACTGTGTTCTATTTCCCTCAGGTGAACTTCACCCATGCGGCTGCAGGGTGCCGCGGCCGGCGTTGGCGCGGCATCTGCCATCTGCTAAACGGACGCAACTCATTCTGATGCGGAGAGCGGGATAATGGCGCGCGTGAAGGCACTGGTAGCCGGCAACTGGAAGATGAACGGAGCGAAAGCCTCGAAGAAGGAGGTGACGGCGCTGGCGAAGAAGCTCTCGGGCAAGACGAAGCCCGCCTGCGACGTGCTGATCTGTCCGCCCGCCACGCTGGTCGCGACGCTGAAGGAAGCGGCAAAGGGCTCGAAGATCGCCATAGGCGGCCAGGATTGCCATGCGAAGCAAAGCGGCGCGCATACAGGCGATATCTCGGCCGAGATGCTGAAGGACGCCGGCGCAGCTTTCGTGATCGTTGGCCATTCGGAGCGCCGGGCCGATCACGGTGAAACCGATGCCCTGGTCCGCGCCAAGGCGGAAGCCGCACATCGCGCCGGGCTCACGGCCATCGTCTGCGTCGGTGAAACCGAAGCGGAGCGCGACAGCGGCGCGACGCTGAAAGTGATCCGCGGTCAGCTCAAGGGCTCGCTGCCCGATGGCGCCACGGCGAGGACGACCGTCATCGCCTATGAGCCGGTCTGGGCTATCGGCACGGGCCGCACGCCGACGCCGGACGATGTGGCGAAGGTCCATGCCGCCATCCGCAAGGCGCTCGAGGCGCGCTTCGGGGCGGAAGGCGCGAAGATGCGCATTCTCTATGGCGGCTCGGTGAAACCGTCGAATGCAGCGGAACTTATGAGCGTGCCGAATGTAAACGGCGCTCTGGTCGGTGGTGCGAGCCTGAAGGCGGAAGATTTCTGGGGAATTATCTCGGCCTATGCCTGATCGGGTAAAGCCGGGTTGAATTGCCGGTCCATCGCTGTATCAATCGCTTTGCGGGGGCAGTGTTGTGACGGATTTCAATGGACGCGTGGCCCCAATTTCAGACCGACGAAAGTCTCAGATTTTTTAACTACTGGAACGGCCTCCCGCGCGAGGGGGCCGTTGTGCCGGATCGGCGTCATTTCGATCCGCTTTCAATTCGCGATCTGACGCCGATGATGGTGATGGTCGAGTACGAATCGCTGCAATCGGCGCAGTTTCGATATGCGGGGTCGAAGCTCACGGAAATCATGGGCTTCGATCCGACCCGGAAGAACTACCTCGATCTCCTCAAGGAGGAGGCGTTTCAGTCCTTCTTCGCCGCGAGCGAGCCGCTGATCGGCTATCCATGTGGCGGGCGCTTCCCGATCAAAGTGCAGGCCGCGACCGGCTATGTCATTCAGTGCGAGGCGCTGGACCTGCCGCTTTATAATGAGCGCTCCGCCAACTGGATCATCATGGCGCTCATGAGCATCGTGGAGGTCGTCGGCATACACGACGAACGGGATTTCCGGATCCTCGAGATCGGCGCAGGGGAGTGGATCGACATCGGCGCAGGGTGCCCCGCCTCGGGAAACTGATCCCGGCTTTCAATGGCGGGAGGAGGTTGAAAACGGCTGGATACCGGGATTTTTTCCTGCGTCCTTGTAATGCGCCCCCAAACCGCTTATATCTTGCCTATCGAATTCTTTGGTTCGGCTGCTCTCCACGCTCGCGATCGAGCGCCGGACCTGTCTATCCCGATCCCTCGAAGTTTGATCCGCCGGTCGCACAGTGCGCCGGTGGCGATATATCACGTTGATAAGGAATGCCTCACATGGCAAACGGCACCGTTAAGTGGTTCAACTCCCAGAAGGGCTACGGCTTCATCCAGCCCCAGGACGGCGGCAAGGACGTTTTTGTCCATGTCTCCGCTGTTGAGCGCGCCGGCATGCGTGGTCTCGATGAAGGTCAGGCGATCGCCTATGACCTCGAGACCGACCAGCGCAGCGGCAAGGTCTCGGCTGCGAATCTTCGCAACGCCTGAACCGCAAATCGAAGGGGCGCTTCGGCGCCCCTTTTCCGTTTCCGGAGCGCTCCATGGCACGCAACAACAAGAAACTGACGGAAAACGACTTCGTCATTTTCAACGTGGTTTACGAGGACGGGACGCTAAGTTCGAACCGCAAGGTTCCCCTGACGGAGATCGACGGCCTCGCCGATACGGCGGGTGCCAAGGCGGTCATCGAAGCTCAGGACCGCGACATCGCGGAAAAATCCGGTAGGCCGCGCGGTCGCGTCAAATCGCTTGAGCGCGTGAAGGCCAAGAAGAAGTAGGACCATGCAGGCGCACAAATTCCAGATCGGCGAAACGGTCGAGTTCACGGCGGGCGGCTCCTACCCGCCGGCCGCTCGCGGTCAGTATCAGGTTCTCCGGCAGCTTCCCTCCGAGGGAGCGGGCTTTCAGTACCGCATCAAGAGCCTGGCGGACGGCCATGAGCGCATGGTTCGCGAAGGCCAGCTCGATCATCCGGCGACGGCAGCCAATTCCGTCGCTATTTAAGGCCGCCCTGCGCTCCCGACATAATTTCCGTAATATTTCTCGTTCATCTCCAGCCGCGTGAGCCGAAACCCGGTCAGAGGGCTGGAAACCGGGCGCTTCATGCGCTACAACCCGCCGCGACTGGCCGGGCCGCGCCGCAAGGAACGGGCCCATGGCCTTTTCCGTTTCCATCAGCCGTTCCGGCTGGCCGAGGTGCCATGACGACCATCATTCTGATCATTCACCTGATGCTCGCGGTGGCGCTTGTCGCGACGATCCTGCTCCAGCGCTCCGAGGGCGGCGCGCTTGGCATTGGCGGCGGCGGCGACGGCTTCATGACCGGGCGCGGCACGGCGAATGTGCTGACACGGACGACGGCCATTCTTGCGGTTCTGTTCATCACGACGAGCCTGGTGCTCGGCATTCTCGCGACGCGGGGCGGCTCGGGCGATAGCGTGCTCGACCGCGTGGTGCCGCCGGCCGGACAGGGCGAAAGCACTCTGCCTGACGTCCCGGCACCGCTGGGCGGCTTCGAGGAACCTTCCGTGCCGCCGGCGGCGGATGTGGAGCCGGTGGTCCCGGCACCCGCGGAACCGGCCGAACCCACGGTTCCCCGCGCGGAATAGGCGACAAACGTCACAAACGGCCGGTCCGGGTCGCGATCCGGGCCGGAGGGAAGATTTTGTATCGGGAGCCGGTTTTGGGCCTCCGAATCGTTTTGCTTGGTGTAATCTAGGGGCCCATGACGCGGTACATTTTCATCACCGGCGGCGTGGTTTCCTCCCTCGGTAAAGGTCTCGCTTCCGCAGCGCTCGGCGCGCTCCTGCAGGCGCGCGGCTATTCCGTGCGGCTGCGGAAACTCGACCCGTATCTCAATGTGGACCCGGGGACCATGTCCCCGATCCAGCATGGCGAAGTCTATGTGACCGATGACGGGGCGGAGACCGACCTCGACCTCGGCCATTACGAGCGCTTCACCGGCGTGCCGGCGAGCCGCGCCGACAATATCACCACGGGCCGCATCTATCAGGAGATCATCGCGCGGGAACGCCGCGGCGATTATCTCGGCGGCACGGTGCAGGTGATCCCGCATGTGACGGACGCGATCAAGGAATTCGTGCTCTCGGGCAACAAGGATGTCGATTTCGTGCTCTGCGAGATCGGCGGCACTGTGGGCGACATCGAGGGCCTGCCTTTCTTCGAGGCGATCCGCCAACTCGGCAACGAACTCGACCGCGGCCAGACCTGCTACATCCATCTGACGCTCTTGCCCTTCATCCCGTCTGCCGGCGAAATGAAGACGAAGCCGACGCAGCACTCGGTGAAGGAGTTGCGCTCCATCGGCATCCAGCCGGACATTCTGATGTGCCGCTGCGACCGGCCGATCCCGAAGGATGAGCGCCGCAAGATCGCGCTCTTCTGCAATGTGCGCGAGACGGCCGTCATCCAGGCGATGGATGTCGATACCATCTATGACGTGCCGAACGCCTATCACCTCGAGGGGCTGGACGAGGAAGTGCTGGCCGTCTTCGGCATCAAGGATGCCAAGGAGCCGAACCTCGCAAGCTGGCAGACCATCACCCACAATATCCGCGAGCCGGAAGGCGACGTGACCATTGCCATCGTGGGCAAGTACACGGGCCTCAAGGACGCCTACAAGTCGCTCATCGAGGCGCTGGTGCATGGCGGCATCGCGAACAAGGTGCGCGTGAACCTGAAATGGGTGGAGTCCGAAGTCTTCGACACGGAAGAGACTGCCTATTACCTCGAGGAGGTGAACGGCATTCTTGTGCCCGGTGGATTCGGCGAACGCGGCAGCCAGGGCAAGATTCGCGCGGCCGAATTCGCGCGGACGCGGAACGTCCCCTATTTCGGCATCTGCTTCGGCATGCAGATGGCCGTCATTGAGGCACTGCGGAACATCGGCGGCCTGAGCGGCGCAAGCTCGACGGAGTTTGGACCGACGAACGAGCCGGTCGTCGGCTTGATGACCGAATGGATGCGCGAGAACGAACTCGTGAAGCGCGCGGCGAATGGCGACCTCGGCGGCACGATGCGGCTCGGCGCCTATGACGCGGTGCTGAAAGAGGGGAGCCGGGTTGCGCAGATCTACGGTTCCACCCGGATCAACGAGCGCCACCGCCACCGCTACGAAGTGAACATGACCTACAGGGACCAGATCGAACAGGCGGGCCTCGTCATGTCCGGCGTCTCGCCCGACGGGCTCTTGCCTGAGATTGTCGAGCTACCGGACCATCCGTGGTATATTGGCGTCCAGTACCACCCGGAGCTGAAGTCGAAGCCGTTCGACCCGCATCCGCTGTTCCGCTCCTTCGTGGAAGCGGCGGTGGAGCAGAGCCGCCTCGTCTAGGCCGCAGGAGTAACCGAGATGCCCGCGAACAAGTCAGTCAAGGTCGGCAATTTCGAGATCGCGAACGACAAGCCCTTCGCGCTGATCGCGGGGCCGTGTCAGCTCGAAACGCGCCAGCATGCCTTCGACATGGCGGGCGCGATCAAGGAAATCACGGACCGGCTCGGCATCCCCTTTATCTACAAGACGTCCTTCGACAAGGCGAACCGCACGAGCCGCAACGCGAAGCGCGGTCTCGGTCTCGAACTCGCGCTGCCGATCTTCGAGGATTTGAAGAAGGAACTCGGCGTACCTGTGCTGACCGACGTGCATGAGCGCGAGCAATGCGCAGAGGTGGCGAGCGTCGTCGACATTCTGCAGATCCCCGCGTTCCTTTGCCGCCAGACGGACCTTCTCGAAGCAGCGGCGCAGACCGGCAAGGTGGTGAACGTGAAGAAGGGCCAGTTCCTCGCGCCCTGGGACATGAAGAACGTCGTCAACAAGATCGTCGATGCCGGCAACCCGAATGTGCTGGCGACGGAGCGCGGCGTCTCCTTCGGCTACAACACGCTTGTGAACGACATGCGCGCGCTGCCGATCATGAAGGATGAATGCCTCTGCCCGGTGGTGATCGACGCGACGCATTCCGTGCAGCAGCCGGGCGGGCAGGGCACGGCATCGGGCGGCGACCGCCGCATGGTGCCCGTGATCGCAACAGCCGCCGTCGCAATCGGCGTCGGCGCCGTCTTCATGGAAGCGCATCAGGACCCGGACAATGCGCCGTCCGATGGGCCGAACATGGTAAAGCTCGCCGAGCTTGAGCCGCTGCTCGCGCGGCTCAAGAAGTTCGACGCGCTGGCGAAGGCCGCTTAAGCCGTCTGCTTCTCGCCCCTGATCTGCGCCGAAACCTGCTGGCGGAGTTCCTCCGAACCGAATTGCGCTGCGGCGGGATCGAGTTTGCCGAGTGCGAATTCCGGCGGCACGACTTCGGGGCCCTGGCCCGGTCCGAGCGGTGGCGTGTAATAGCCGAGCGCATAGCTTCCCATCGCATAGCCGATCAGTGCCTGCAGCTCGGGATCGAGCGTCTTTGCGATTTCAGGCGGGCAGGAGAGATACTGGTTCTCCTCCTGCCGGAGCCAGCCCAGCGTATAGGTGATATTGATGCCGATGCGGTCGCCATTCGACTGATTGGCACCGCCGCCGTGAAACACGCCGCCCGAATAGATCAGCACGGAGCCCGCCGGCATTTCTGCATATCCGATCTGATCATCCGTCGGCTGATAATCGTCCGGCCAGTCGAGGCTGCCGGGGCAGACCTGCGTCGCGCCGTTTTCCTTCGTGAAATCCGAAATCGCCCAGATCGTGTTGAACTGCGGCTCGAGCCCCTTGAGATAGGTGCCCCAAGCCCAGCGGTCGCGATGAATCTGCTGCTTCCGCTGGCCCGGCGTGATGCGAATGACCTGCGTCAGGTGAAGCTGGATGCGCTCGCAAAAGGGCTTGAGGAAGATATTTGCGGCTTCCACCACCGTCTTGTTCATCACCATGTCGCGGCAGGCGGGCGAGCGGGCGACAAGCGCGCCTGTGCGCGTCGTGAGATTGCCGGTGAAATCGTCGCGGCCGAATTCCGTCGCCTCGATATAGGGCATGGTCTCGGCCTTGACCCGGTCAAGTTCTTCCGGAGAAAGAACGCCGGTCACGATCAACGCTCCATCGCGTTTCAGCACAGAGACGATCTCATCCGCGCTTGCGCTCGCGGGCAGCATTTCAAGCTTCGGCATCTTTCTTTCCTCTCTTGGCTTTGCGTTGCGCGGGCAGCGGCGCGGGCAATAGCGGCCGCAGCATGGCTTCGAGTTGCGACCGCTGACGCGCAGCGGGCCACTCTTCGGGTTCGAGCGTGGCGCGGATCGAGAAACCGTCCAGGATCGAGATGATCGCATCGCCCGTGACGGCAGGGTCGACGTCGCGCGAGAGCTTTCCCTCGCGTTGCTGCTGGCGGATGATCGCAGCCAGCCCGTCGCGGAACTCGTCGTAATAGGCCTTGTTGATGCGGGCGAGGGCGGGGTCGCCCACTGCGCGGCCGAAGAAACTCATCCAGACGCGCCATTCGCACCGGCTCTCTTCATTCACAGGCAGAATCTCCGCCGCAAGGGCAACGAGATCGTCGGCCTCGACGCTGGTTTTGAGCCTGTGGAGAATGCCTTGCGCCAGATGATCGAGCGCAGCGAGCAGCACCGCATCCTTGTCATTGAAGTAATGCGTGAGCGCGCCGGTCGTCGCCCCGGCTTCGCGGGCGACATCGACAAGCCGCGTATTGTCGATCCCCTGTTCGCCGATCACCGCAACCGCGGCGCGAGCGAAGTCTTTCCGGCGGGCATCATGGTCGATTAGTTTTGGCATAACGGTGATTATATAAAAAGTGCGCGGTTTGGCAAGCGCAAGTTTTTGCCGTGCGGCCCGGCGATAGTGTTCGAGCGTTCGGCCGGATGACTACCGGCTTGCCGGGCCGTTTCGGCGGTGTGCCTCAAGCACAAGGCTCTGGAACTGTATGACGCCGTTCTCATGGACGCCGGAGAGGCGGCCGCGGTCGTAGATGCCGGCTTCGAGGTTCTTCTGCACCGCGTTGCAGATATCGATATCTTCCTTGGCGACCATATAGGCCCAGTCGATCAGCGCGTCGCGTTCGTCCTGCTTCGCGGGGTCGAGGTCCTTCACGAAGTAGCGATACGTGAGGCGCATGCTGCGCGGGCCCGTGGGCTCGAGCTGGGCCACGTTCATGCCCCAGTTGTACATGTTGAAGAAGAGGCCGGGGAGCCGCCAGACCCAGAAGCCGTCCGTCTTGCCGCCGTCGCGCGCATCGGCGGTATGGCTCTGCAACGTGTCGCCGACCGTGTCGATCCTGTAGCTCGCCATGTCGATGGAGGCGTTGAGCCCCGGATGAATGGTAGGGATGTGCCAGGCCTCGGCGTAGTTGTCGCTATAGGTCTTCCAGTTCACTCCCGCCTCGATGGTGAATTCGCGCGCGAGATGCAGTTCCTCGATCGGGTAGCGCAAGGCCGCCTTCGCGATGTCCTCGAGCCATTGTTCGATCGGTGCTACCGGATCGATCGAGACGAAGACGAGGCCACGCCAGACAGCGCAATGAATTGGGAAGAGGCCGTATTCGTCCTTGTCGATCTCCATGCTCGGCGCGCCCTTGAGACGGCCTTCGAAATCGTAGAGCCAGCGGTGGTAGGGGCAGGAGATGCGGTCCACATGGCCCGCGCATTCCTGCACCAGCGGTGAAGCGCGGTGGCGGCAGACATTGTGAAAGGCGCGGACCGTCCCATCCTTGCCCTTGATCGCGAAGATTGGATAGCCGGCAAGCTCTGTGGAGACATAGTCGCCCGGCGCATCGAATTGCGCGGCGCGGCCGATCAGAACCCAGTGCTTCGCCCAGATTTCGCGGCGCTCGATCTGCCAGGCCTCGTCGCTCCAATACCATTCGGCGGGCAGCGTTTCCGGGCTCGGTGCGGAAACGATCCTTGGCAGTTCGGACATGGGTGCCTCCCTCGGTCGGATTTCTCCGGTCAAGGCTATCGGGCGAGGGCGGGAGGCCATATGTCCCGTTTGGGACGGGGGGTCAGGCGGCGCTGTCGGCGGCGGCGTCGTTCAGCGTTTCGAAAAAGAGCGCAAGGAGCTCAGCCTGCGAGCGGACTTCGAGCTTCACATAGATGCGTTTGATATGGTTGCGGACCGTGCCCGGTGCGATACCGAGCATGCGGCCGACGGCCTTGGGCGGCAAGCCCTTGAGCAAAAGGTTCGTCACTTCTTTCTCGCGCTCGCTGAGGCTCTCGCCGCCGAAGCGCTCATAGGCGGCGGAGAGAACGCGGTGAAGCCGGAGCGAATTGTCGTCGCTCGCGCCCCGGTCCGGCATTTGCGCGCGGAGATACCGCGCCGCCGTCTCCACCGCATCGAGCACCGCATCGAGCCGGCGTAACTCCGCCGGAGTGAAGGCGGAAGCGGGCGCGAGCCGCATCAGCGAGACATAGATCGCCGCATCCGGCTCGACGTGCAGCAGGTAGCAGATCTCATCCACCATGCCATAAGGGCGATAGTAGGAAATGTAGTAGTCGCTCTTGCGGAAGTCCGGCGGGAAGATTTCCTTTGGCGACAGGCAGACGCTTTGCTTGCCTGAAAGGAAACGATCATAGGTCGGATCGAGGAGATACTTGCCGTCGCTATAGCCGTGGTTCCATTCATCGTGGCCGTCGAAGTCGATGACCACGGGTGGCGCGGCGCGGCGATAGAGGCCCGTATAGATGCGCGTATCGGGGACGAGGGCTGTCAGGCCATCGGCAAGCCGTGCGGCACATTCCTCCATGCCGCTTGCGGCGAGGCACGCCGCGAGGTTCCGGCTCCATGACGCAACGCTGTCGAGCGGCAACGAACCCGCTTTACTGTTTTTCTCGGTCATTCCACTCGCTCCGGCGTCCTCCTGGCGCCGTCATTCGGCCTGCCTTCGCAAAAGTGTAGCACGCTTCGCCAGCATGCCCAGCCTGTGGATGCGCGCCCTATAGCCTACCAAGGCCACAGATGGCGCACGGAGGATGGCGTAATCATGGAGCATCGAAAGACCGTCGAAGCAGGGAGAATGTCTTGAGCCTCGCCGAGCGCAAGATCAATCACGCAAGCGTCGAAGCCGCCGACCGGCGCTACAATGTCCATCCTTTCACGGATCTCGCTGTGATGGAGACCGCGGAGCGCACCGTCATCGCCTCCGCGAAGGGTAACTATGTCTATGGCGAGGATGGACGCAAGTTCCTCGACGGCCTCGGCGGCATGTGGTGCGTCAATATCGGCCATGGCCGCGATGAGATGGCCGATGCGATTTCGGAGCAGATACGCCGGCTTGACTATTACTCGCCCTTCGACGACCTGACCTCCGCGCCGATGGCGACGCTTGCCGAGGAGCTGGCGCGCCGCGCGCCGGGTTCGCTCAATCGCGTGCTGTTCACGACGGGCGGCTCCACGGCGGCGGATTCCGCCATCCGCCTCATCCATCACTATTTCATCCGCAAGGGCGAGCCTACGCGCCAGCACATCATCACGCGCGACAAGGCCTATCACGGCAGCACTTATCTTACCGCCTCGCTGAGCGACCGCGGCTATTCGACGGACTGGATGCCGGAAACGCGCTTCATCCACCATCTGGCCGCGCCCGGTCTTTATCGCCGCCCGGAAGGCACGAGCGCGGCTGAATTTCTCGACATTCTCGCCGGGGAGTTCGAGGCGAAGATTCTCGAACTCGGGCCTGAGAACGTTGCCTGCTTCATCGCGGAACCGATCCAGGGCTCGGGGGGCGTCATCGTCACGCCCGAAGGCTATCTGAAGCGGATGCATGCGCTTTGCCGGAAATACGGGCTTCTCTACGTCTCGGATGAAGTGGTAACGGCATTCGGCCGCCTCGGGCACATGTTCTCCTCGGAAGCGGAGTTCGGCATCGTCCCGGATATCATCACCTGCGCCAAGGGGCTCACCTCGGGCTACATCCCGGCCGGCGCGGTCATCATGTCCGATGAAATCTATGAAGTGCTGAGCCGCCCGGGCACCTATTTCAATACCGGCTTCACCTATACGGGCCATGCGGTGGCCTGCGTGGCGGCGCTCAAGAATATCGAGATCATCGAACGCGAGCGGATCTGCGAACGCGTGCGCGAGATCGGCCCCTATTTCGAGGAGCGGCTGGCGCCGCTCGCCGACCTGCCGCTTGTCGGCGATGTGCGCGGCCGCCGCTTCATGATGTGCATCGAATATGTGGCGGACAAGGAGCGGAAGGAGCTTTTCGGAGACGATATCCGCATCGGCAAGCGCATCTGGCGGCATTGCCAGAAGCGGGGACTTCTGGTGCGGCCGCTTGCCCACCTCAATGTACTCTCGCCGCCGCTGACGCTGGAGCGTTCCGAGATTGACTTCGTGGCGGACGTTTTGCATGACGCCATACTCGATACCGCCGACGAGCTTGCCGGGGAGGGCATAAGCTTCGGTTAGCCGGTTTGTCCTATCTAGGCCATATCCCACGTGCGCGGATGCGGCCTAGCCTTTGAGAGTGCCGCCATGGGAAGGCGGATCGTTTGGGGGCCGGCTCTTTCGGGAGCGGGCCGGGAAGAAGGGGGAATAGATGTCTCGACGCCACAGGCCGTTTCGTTTGCCGCGCAAGCCGGGGGCTCTTGTAGCCGGTGCCGCGGCTCTTCTCGCGGTTTCGGTTCCGGGAACTGCGGATGCCATGCAGTTCAAGTTCGGGCGGGCGGATATTTCCCTCGATACAACGGTCTCTGCAGGCGTATCGATGCGCACCTCGGGGCGGGATTGCGCCTTCATCAGCGCCGCGAACCCGCAAGGCTGCGCCAATGACGGGCTGACCGACAATTACGATGACGGCAATCTCAATTACGATCAGTGGGACATCTTCTCCGCGCCGGTCTCGGGTATCTCCGAACTCGAGGTCAAGATGGAGAACATGGGCGCCTTCATTCGCGGCTCCTATTTCTTCGACCCCGTCAACATGGACCGGGACTCGACCCGCCGTACCGACCTGACGGACGCCGCCGTGAGCCGCCTCGGCCGCCGCGCGCGCCTGCTCGATGCCTATGTCTATGGTGATATTCCGGTGGGCGACATGCCGGTCAATCTTCGCCTCGGCAACCAGGTGATCAACTGGGGCGAAAGCATCTTCTATGCGGGCGGCATCGCCCAGACCAATTCCTTCGACATGACGAAGTTGCGCGGTGCCGGTGCCGAGATCAAGGAAGCCTATCTGCCGGCGCCGATGGTCCTTGCACAGTTCTCGCCGCTCGCCAATCTAGACATCTCCGCCTATTACCAGTTCCGCTGGAACGAAACGGAACTCGATCCGGTCGGCACGTTCCATTCGCTTGAAGATGGGGTGGGACCCGGCGCAGTGGGCATTTTCTATGGCCCCGGCCTTGGCGGGTTCGGCGACCCTGCGGCATCGGGCGTCGATGCGCAGACGCAATTCCTTCTCGGAACAGGTATCCCTATCTCCGATGATCGCGCACCTTCGCATGGTGGGCAGTGGGGCGTGAGCGGGCGCTACTTCGCCGAAGCCCTGCAGACGGAGTTCGGCCTCTACTACATGCGCTATCACCAGAAGGTGCCGGTTGTCGGCGCGCTGGCTGCCTGCGACCCCGTCTTCTTCTGCTATCCGGTTGCCTATTACCGCAACTATGTGCCCGATCAGGATCTCGTCGGCGCGACCGCGAGCTTCGTCTGGCGGGAGATTTCCTTCGGTGTCGACGTGAACTACCAGCCGGATTATCCGGTACCGCTCGCCGATCCGTTCACCGCGGCGGCAACCACGGCCTTCCTCATCGATCCGGTTGGCTTTACCGGCACGGCAGACGAGGCAGGCTTTATCCGCGAGAACCGGACGCAGACCATTCTGAACGCGATCTATTCCGCGGGACCGGCGGCGCCGGTGCTCGGCACGGCGATCACGGCCCTGGGCATGGACGATCTGACGATCATCGCGGAAGGCACCTGGACATATTTCGACAGCAAGCCGGTGAATACGTTCGGCGCGCGAAATGCGGTCGGCTACATCCTCGATGTGACCGGCAGCTATCAGGGTATTTTCGGTACGCCCTGGGTGCTCTATCCCGGCATCTCCTTCCGGCATGACGTGAACGGCACGGCGCTCGACTATGCGCTGACGGATACGCATATCGATGGCCGCAAACAGGTCACTGTCCGGCTCACGGCGGACTATCAATCCACATGGAGCCTCGGCCTCGCCTACACCAACAATTTCGGTGGCGGCATGACGAACTTCGCGCAGGACCGAGATTTCGCGTCCTTTACGGTGTCCTACGCCTTCTAGGCGGCTTGTGAAGTAACGGAAGGCAAAAGGAACATGAATATGTCGATCAAGGTTTCTGCAACTGTTGCTCTCCTCGCGTGCGGCATTGTTGCAGCTCCGGCGCTTGCGCAGGACGCCGCCGATCTCGGCTCGCGGCTCACGCCCATCGGCGCGGAAATGGCTGGCAATGCCGACGGAACAATTCCGGCCTGGACGGGCGGTATAACGGCACCGCCGGCGGGATATGTGCAGGGCGGCGATTACGTCGATCCCTATGCGGGCGATGCGAAGCTCTTCTCGATCACGAAGGACAACCTCGATAGCCATCGCGACAAACTGACGGAAGGGCAGGCCGCGCTTCTCAGCCGCTATGACGGTTACCGCATGGATGTCTATCCGACGAGGCGGAGCTGCGCATTTCCGGCGCGCGTCTATGAGAAGAGCGCCGAGAACGCGGGCCGTGCAAGGGTCGAAGACGGAACGAATGATCTCGCCAATGCTGTTCCGGGCGGTTTTCCCTTTCCCCTGCCGAAGTCCGGCGCGGAGGTGATGTGGAACCACCGAATGGCTTTCGAAGGCGTGGCGCGCAGCGTGCTCGGTACGACTGCCGTAGTTGCCGCCGATGGGAAATTCGTGCCACTCAAATGGGACGAGGTGCGCCTTTCGAATTATTACAATCCCGAGCGGACGGAGTTCTCGCAGCTCGGCAATGTGCAGCTTAAATATCTGAGTTCCTACATCGCGCCCGCACGCGTGGCCGGCGAGATGTATCTCGTACATGAAACGCTGAACGGCGAACGCAACGCATGGTTCTACAGCCCCGGCCTACGCCGCGTGCGCCGCGCGCCTACACTCTCCTACGACAATCCGGTTTCGGGCTATGAAGGCCTCGGCACGGCCGACCAGCTTTACATGTATAACGGCCGTCTCGACCGCTACGACTGGACGCTTGTCGGGAAGAAGGAAATCTATATTCCTTACAATAATTACGAGTTCGCTCATTCGAAGCATAGCGTTGCCGATCTGACGGGCCCGTCCTATCCGAGCCGTGATGCGATGCGCTACGAGCTTCACCGCGTCTGGGTGGTGGAGGCGAACGTGAAGTCCGGCATTCGCCACCTTCTCGCGAAGCGCGTCTTCTATGTCGATGAGGATAGCTGGCGTGTCGTGGCGACCGACATGTATGACGGCCGTGGCAATCTGTGGCGCTATCAGGAAGAGACGACGGTCAACGCCTATGACGTGCCCACCTGCTTCGGCTTCGGCCAGGCGCTTTACGACCTGCAGGTCGGCCGCTACATCCTCGACCTTGTTTTTAACGACGATCGCCGCCCGAACTTCCATGCCGCCGCCGAGGTGACCGATGCGATGTTCGAGGTCGGGTCGCTGCGAAAGCTCGGAACGCGATAGAACTCCCGGGGGGCGGGGCGCTGGCCGCCAAGGGCGGGTGAAGATGAGGGCGGAGACGGAATGTCTCCGCCCTTTCTGTTGAAGGGTGAGGGGCAAACGGGGTAATGCGGATGGAGATGAAGAGGGGAGCAAGTGGCATGGCGCGCGGATGGTGGGGCAGATTTGACGGGGCCGGGCTTCCGGCCCTCTTTCTCGTTGCGCTTTGCGGCGCTTACGGCGCGATCATCGTCTCCATCCTGCCGAGCCTTGTCGGGGCCTGGATCTCCGATGCGGGGCTCAGCGAGCAAGCGGCGGGCGAAGTCGCGGCAGCGAATGTTCTCGGTGCAACAGTCGGGCTTGTCGCCGCGCTGGTTCTCGTTTCGCGTTGGCCGCTGCCCCGCATCGCACAGCTCGGTCTTGTGTTTGCCATGGCCGGCGATGCCTTGTCGATACGAGCGGACGGGTTCATCGAGCTCTGCGTTCTGCGCGCGCTTGCCGGGCTCGGCGTCGGACTTCTGACAGGCGCCATCGCCAATTGGATCGGAAGACACGACCAGGCGGCGCGCGGCTTCGGCATGTACACCATGCTGCAATTCGTGCTGGCGGCGGGCTATATCGCGGCCGTGCCGGCCCTGGCCGTCCATGCCGCCGGGGCGAGCGTCTATCTCTGCCTGCTGGTGCTGGCGCTCCTCTCCTTCCTGCTTGTACCGCTTCTCAATTTGAATGGTGGCGATGTGCCCTTGAGCAAGGCGCCGCCGGATCTGCGCGCGGCAGCGGTAGAGAGCAGGCCGCTGCTCAAGCTTCTTGCCGTCCTCTCCTTCGGCTTGTTCAGCGTTGCTGCCGTGGGCCTGTGGAGCTACATGCTGCGCTTCGGAGAGCTTCTCGGCATCGAGGCCGGGGAGGTCGCGCATATTCTCGCGCTCTCGGCGCTCTGCGGCATTCCGGGCACGATCCTCGTCGTGGCGCTGGGCGAGCGCTTCGGGCGAACGAAGCCGCTCATGCTCGCGCTTGCCGTCTACACGGTGCCCGTCATCGTCTTCGGTTTGTCGCAGGTGACGGCGGCAATCTTCATCGGCGCGGTGGTGGTGCAGAGCATCGCCTGGGCCGTCGTCGCGCCCTATTTCCAGGCGGTGCAGGCCGCGCTCGATCGCAGCGGGCGGCTCGCCGTCTGGGGCGTGATCGTCGTGTCGGTGGGGGCGGGGCTAGGCCCGGCGCTGGTCGGATTCCTGATCGATGGCGAGTCCTACACCGTCGCCTTCGCCGTCGCGCTCGGCGTGCTTGCCCTTGCAGCGCTTGCCGGGGTTATTCCTTCGCTCGCCGCGGACCGCAAGGAGACGTAACGCTCAGGCGGTGTGGCGGAAATCCGGGAAGGCATCGCCCCGATAGAGCGGTTCGGCAATGCGCTCATAGGCATGGGCGAGGGCGAAGACCGTGTCGTCATCATAGCGGTTGCCGATGATCTGGATCGATGTCGGCACGTTGGTCGACGCACGGCCCGTCTGTGCCACGACAATCGGATGCAGATAGAGCAGGTTGAAGGGGTGGGTGAGGCACCAGCCGATCGTGGGGTCCACGGTGACATTATTGATGACGAGCGTGTCCTTCGCGTGGTTCGTCGCCGCCGGGATCGACGGCAGGCCGGTCGTCGGCGTGACAAGCGCATCGAAGCCCGCGCTGAAGATCGCATGGATGCCGGCATTGAGCTCGGCAACGAGCATCGCGGCCTTCTCCTGCGAGCCCGCGGGCAGGGAATGCGCCTTGCGATAAAAGTTGTGGTACTGGTCGGAGAGTTCCGCCGGGTCGTGCATCATTTCCTGTATCTGATCGAGGAAAACGCGCCAGAAGCCATTGAACAGCGTGCCGTACATGGCTTCCTGAATCTTCTCGGCCGTCCAGTCCAGCTTCACTTCCTCGACCGTTGCGCCAAGCGTCTCGAAACGGGTAAGCGCGCGTTCCGTGTTCGCGCGTACTTCAGGATCGATTTGCGCGAAGCCGAGATCGGGGCTGTAGGCAATCCGCATGCCGGCGACGGCGGGAAGCGGCGCAGGCAGGGTGTGTTTCGGCAGCGCCGTATGGTCATGGGAGGTGGGGCCGGTGCCGAGATCATACATCAGCGAGAGATCGGTCATTGTGCGCGCCATCGGCCCATAGACGGAGTTCGGCACCAGCGTCCAAGGCGCCACGCCCGGAAAGCGGCCGAAAGGTGCCTTGAACCCGTAGACACCGTTGACGCTCGCGGGCAAGCGGATTGAGCCGCCGGAATCGCTGCCCGTTGCCAGCGTTGTCGTCCCGGCCGCCAGTGCGGCGCCCGAGCCCCCGGAAGAGCCTGACGGCGTATAGGCGAGGTTCCAGGGATTGCGGGTCACCCCCCAATGCGGCGAGATGGTGACAGTGCTGATGCAGAATTCAGGCACGGTGGTCTTGGCATGAACGATCGCGCCTGCATCGAGATAGCGCTGCACCATGGGGTGCGAGGAGGGCGCGATATAGTCGAGAAAGAGCTTCGAGCCAGAGGCCGTCACCTTGCCTGCGACATCCGTGTCGTCTTTCACGGCGAGCGTGATGCCTTCAAGAGGACGGGCTTCGCCGCCCACGTAGCGTCGCTCGGCCTTCTTCGCCGCCACCCGTGCCTCGTCGTAGAATTTCCAGGCAAAGGCGTTGATCTTCGGCTCGGCCTCTTCGGCCCGCGCGATTTGCGCCTCCAGCACATCGACGGGCGAGAGCTGCTTCGAGCGATAGAGCCGAAGCTGCGTCGCGGCGGGCATATAGGCGAGGTCGAGCTTGGCGGTCATCCGGGGTCCCTTCTATGCGTTTTGCATAGTAAGCGGTCGGGGCCACAAAGGCGCCATATCCTTGTTGGGCCAGCGCGTCAGGGGCGGACGATTGCCTTGATTTCCGTGAATTCCTCGATGCCGAAGACCCCGCCTTCGCGGCCATTGCCGGACTGCCGGTATCCGCCGAAGGGCGTTTCGGCACCGGGTAGCGCCATGTTGATATGGACCTGGCCTGCGCGGAGCCGCCGCGCCACGGAAAGCGCATGGGCCTCGTCCCGCGAGGAGAGATAGGCCGCGAGGCCATACGGCGTGTCGTTCGCCATGGCGATGGCGTCCTCCTCGTCCTCGTAGGAGAGGAGGACAAGGACGGGCCCGAAAATTTCCTCCCGGGCGACCGTCATCTCCGGCTTCACATGCGCAAAGACAGTGGGGCGCACGAAATAGCCAGGTTCGAGCCCGGAGACGGGCTCCGGTCCCCCCGCCGCGAGGACAGCGCCTTCCTGCTGGCCGATGCGGATATAGTTGAGCACGCGCTCGTAATGCGCGCGGGAGACAAGAGGGCCGATATCCGTCTCGTTCTCCAGCGGATCCCCGACGCGAAGGGAATTCGCAATGGCAGCGGCCGTATTTGCGATGTCGTCATGCCGCTCCGCGGGCACGATGAGCCGTGTCGGCGCATTGCAGGACTGGCCGCTGTTCTCCATGCAGGCGCGGATGGATCGTTCGACGGCGGTGTCGAAATCCGCATCGCGCAGCAGGATATTCGGCGACTTCCCGCCCAGTTCCTGGGTCACCCGCTTCACGCTGGGGGCGGCATTGATCGCGACCTGCACGCCGGCCGCCGTCGAGCCGGTGAACGACACCATGTCGACGAGAGGATGCGTGGAAAGTGCCGTGCCGACCTCGTGTCCATCGCCATGCACGAGGTTGAAGACACCCGCGGGCACACCCGCTTCCACCAGCACCTCGGCGAAAAGCGTGGCCGACATGGGCGTGAGTTCGCTCGGCTTCAAGATCATGGAGCAGCCTGCGGCCAGCGCGGGCGCGACCTTGCCCGCGATCTGATTGAGCGGCCAGTTCCAGGGCGTAATCAAGGCGCAGACGCCCACGGGTTCCCTACGGAGAATAACGTTGCCTGCGCCGGGGCGTTCGATGGCAAAAGTTTCGAAGGCATCGATGGTGGCACGCAGATAGTCCGCGCCCGCCGCTGCCTGCGCATCGCGGGAGAGAGTGGCGGGCGCACCCATCTCCTCCGTCATGGCTGCAGCGAATTCATCGCGGCGGCGCTCATAGATGTCGAGGATGCGCTTCAGGAGCCGGAGGCGCTCTTCCTTGCTAGTGGCCGCGAAGGAGGGGAATGCCGCATGAGCCGCGCGGATAGCGGCATCGGCGTCTTCCGCCGTGCCCATGACGACGGTGCCATAGACTTCGTCATTCGCCGGATTGCGGAGGTCGCGGTTATCGCGCGAAGACGGGATCACCCATTCGCCGCCGATCAGAAACCTGTCGAAATTTTTCATGGCCGCGTGGCTCCCCAGTGAAGCTGCGACCCTATCAGCCAAGCCCGGCAGGTGGCCATGCTCTGAAGAGGCTAGGTGGGTGGATAGGGGAATGGCATGTCCGACGACATTGAGCTGGAAAATAGAAGGCGGGAATCGCCTCCTACAGGAATCTCTTGTTTGTCTCGACGGAGAACACCGGGCGACGGCCGGCGGGACCGCCGCCCGGCAAAGCCGCCTAGTTGACTGGATAGCGTATATTGGCCAGATGGCCCTGGTGCAGGAACTGGATGTTCCGGAAGCCGCCGCTCTCAACGGTGTCGGCTGGGGCACTTGGAGCCTGTGCCTTCAATTGCGACCGCAATTTTCTCAGATGTTTCTCGGCTGGAAGTGCGCCGGCCGCCCGGTCGGCCACGGGTCTCCCCACAGTTGCTCGCCGCCGTCGACCGTCAGGACCTCGCCCGTGACGAACTTCGCGCTGGGCGCTGCGAGATACACAACTGCTTCGGCGATGTCGTGCGCGTCGCCGACTCTTAGCATCGGATTGGAATCGAGATAGTAGGACCTCAGGCCCTCCAGCGGATATTGCCTGAAGCCGCTAGTTTCGCAGACGCCAGGCGCGACGCAATTGACCCGGATATCGTACTGGGCCCACTCGACCGCCACCGACTTGGAAAGATAGGTGACGCCCGCGCGTGCCGCGCATGTATGCGCAATGCCCGGCATTCCGCGCCATATATCGGCGACGATGTTGACGATGGCGCCGGATGTCTTGCGGTCGACCCATTGCCGCGCGGCGCTCTGCATCATGTACCAGGTTCCGTTGAGGTTGGTATCGATGACCGCGTTCCACCCCTTGACCTTGAAATCGAGAGCGGGCTGGGCGAACTGACCGCCTGCATTGTTGACCAGAAAATCCAGCGCGCCGAACTCGTTCCAGACCGCATCGATGAAGCCGGCGACCTGATCGGGGTCGCGGATCGTGAGCGGCATGCTGAAGACACGCGCACCGAGGCTTTCCAGAAAGGGCACGGTCGCCGCGAGTTTCTCTTCGTTGCGTCCGCAAATGGCGATATTCGCGCCGAGTCGTCCGAAAAGGCAGGCGATCGCTCGTCCGAGTCCGCTTCCACCGCCCGAGACGACGACCGTCTTTCCGGAAAAGAGATCGCTCCGATAGACAGTCGGCAGCGACGTCAATTCCTCGTCCGTGAAACCGTAGCGTTCCTTCTGATACGTCATGCGACCTCTCCCGATGGCTGTGTTTCAAGCGACTTCCGCGGCCCGGCCTTCGGTATTGCGGCGGGTGGAGCTTTTTGAACCGATGCCGTCTAGCAGCATCAGGCAAATATGGTCCGCCATGGCAGGGATCGAGGTCTTGCCCGGCTTGTACCATTCGACCGACCAGTTGAGCGCGCCGAGCAGCAGCATGCGCACCATGCTGAGATCGACATCGTCGCGCAGGGCGCCGGCCTTCTGCGCACGCGTCAGGATGCGCCGCCACTGGGCGGCGAGTGCGTCGCGCTTCGGCAGGTGACGCTGCTGAATCTCCTCCGGTATCTGGGCGAAAATGCTTATATTGGCGGAGGTGTAGTCGCAGTGCTTGAGAAGCATCGTGAGATGGGCGTCGACCGCGGCACGAATACGCTCGCGATGGGTTGCTTCCGGTGGCAGCCTTTCCTGACTTTCCTTGATGGCGTCGTTCACCTTGTTCGCACCGATGTCGAGCACTTCCTCAAGCAATTCGTCTTTCGAACCGAAATGGTAATAAAGGCTTCCGGCCTGCATGTCGGCCGCGCTGGCAATTTCGTTCAGGGTCGTCGCTGCGTAACCTTTCTGGCGAAAGGTCCGCGCGGCGGCATCCAGAATTCGCGTGCGGGTCAGGTCGGACTTGCTGCGTTCGGTCGTCACGAAGGCCTCCGGTGTTCTCATGCAACGCCCGGATAGTTGCACATGCGAGTCCAAAATTCTAATCATCATTCGAAAAATATTGCACGGGACCAAAATTCGAACTAGCGTTAGAAAAAGGAGAGAGGGAGGAAGGCATGTTGGGATTGCGCGGCAAGCCCGTGATCGTGACCGGAGGCGCGAGCGGTATCGGCAGGGCGATCGCGCTCCGCCTCGGTGAAGAGGGGTGCAAGGTCGGCATTTTCGATCTGAACGAGGCGGGTGCAGGCGAAACCGCAGAAGCGATCCGCGCGCGTGGCGGCACGGCTTGGAGCTACAAGGTCGACATCGCCGATTACGGGCTTGTGAGCCGTGCGGTCGAAAGTTTCGAAAAGGAAGCCGGTCCGATATTCGGCCTCGTCAACAATGCCGGCTGGGACATAGCAAAACCCTTCATCGAGACCGAGCCCGAACTCTGGCAGAAGATCATCGGCGTCAATTTGTTCGGGTCGCTCAATCTCACCCATATTGTCGCGCGCCGTCTGGCAGCGCAGGGCGCGGGGCGCGTCGTCACCATTTCGTCTGATGCCGGCCGGGTCGGCTCGTCGGGCGAAGCCGTCTATTCGGCGGCGAAGGGTGGCGTCATTGCCCTGATGAAAACCCTGGCGCGGGAATTTGCACGGCAAGGCATCACCTTCAACACCATCTGTCCGGGACCGACCGACACGCCGCTGCTTGCATCCTTCGACACGGGCGGACGCCTCACCGAGGCGCTGGCCAAGGCGGTACCGATGCGCAGGCTGGGCCGGCCGGAGGATTATCCCGGCATGGTCGCCTTTTTCCTGAGCGAAGATGCGAGCTTCATTACCGGCCAGACGATCAGCGTCTCGGGCGGCCTTTCAATGCACGGGTGAGGATCATGGACTACACGGACATTCTCTACAGCGAAAAAGACGGCGCCGCGACGATCACCATCAATCGCCCGCAGGTCTATAACGCTTTCCGCCCGAAAACCTGTCTTGAATTGATCGATGCGTTCCTGAAAGCCGGCTGGAACAAGGACATTGGCGTCATCGTGCTGACGGGCGCAGGTCCTAAGGCCTTCTGCACCGGCGGCGACCAGTCCGACCACAATGATGGCGGCTATGGCGATGGCGGCGTGCGCGGCACGATCGGCATGCCTCTCGAGGAACTGCACACTGTCATACGCGATGTGCCGAAGCCGGTGATCGCCAAGGTACGCGGCTATGCCATTGGTGGCGGCAATGTGCTCGCAACGCTCTGCGATCTGACGCTTGCCTCCGACAATGCGATCTTCGGCCAGGTGGGCCCGAAGATGGGATCGGTCGATCCGGGCTTCGGCACCGCTTATCTCGCCCGTGTGATCGGCGAAAAGAAGGCGCGCGAGTTCTGGTACATGTGCCGGCGCTACACCGCGCAACAGGCGTTCGAGATGGGCCTCGTCAACGCAGTCGTGCCCGACGACAAGCTCGACAGCGAAGTGGCAGCCTGGTGCGCGGAACTTGTCGAGCGCAGTCCCACTGCCATCGCCATCGCCAAGCGCTCATTCAACGCCGACAGCGACAGCATTCGCGGCATAGGCGGCCTCGGCCTGCAGGCACTCCGCCTTTACTACGATACGGCGGAATCGAAGGAAGGCGTGAACGCGCTCAATGAGAAGCGGAAGCCGGAATTCCGCAAGCACATGAAATAGGGGCTCCTGGTGGACCATGCATTCTCCGACGACCAGGAGGCCATCCGCGCCACGACCAGGCGGTTTGCGCGCGACAGGCTCGCGCCTGCCTACAAGGCCCGCGAATCCGAAGGTCGGATCGATCGGGACCTCGTCCTGGAGATGGGCGGTCTCGGTCTGATCGGGGCCGACCTGCCTGAGAGGCTTGGCGCACCGGGGCTGGACAGCGTGACGGCGGGCGTCATCATGGAGGAGGTGGGGCGGGCGGACATCAACGTCGCCTATGTGCAGCTCCTCGGTTCGCTCATGGGGTCGATTCTCGCCTCTCATGCGAAACGCGAGGTCGCTGAATATGTTGTTCCGCGCATCTGCGCGGGCGAAGCGATCGTTGCGCTTGGATTGACCGAGCCGGCCGGAGGCTCCGATGCGGCGCATTTGAAGACGAAGGCGCGGAAAGACGGTGGCGACTACATTCTTTCCGGCGAAAAGACATCGATCTCAATGGCGGAGCAGGCCGACCATGTCGTCGTTCTGGCGCGGACAAATGAAGCCAATCCCGGCGCCGGCGGCGTCTCGGCCTTTCTGACGCCGCTCGATGCGCCGGGAATCTCGCGATCGAGTTTCGACGATGTGGGGTCCAGGGCTGTGGGCCGAGGGTCGATCTTTTTCGATGATGTCAGGGTTCCCGCACGGTATCTGATCGGCACTGAGGGCAAGGGTTTTGCGCAGGTGATGCAGGGGTTCGACTACTCCCGCGCATTGATCGGCCTGCAATGCCTCGGTTCGGCGGCGGCGTCGCTGGAAGAGACGTGGAAATACGTCACCGAGCGTTTCGCCTTTGGAAATCCGCTTGCGAAGTATCAGGGCGTGACGGAGCCGCTCGCCGAGGCCGAGACCTACATCGAGGCTGCGCGGCTGCTTTGCTACAAGACGCTCTGGCTTCGCGACAACGGCCTGCCGCACACGGCCGAGGCCGCGATGTGCAAGTGGTGGGCGCCAAAGACAGCCTTTCAGGTCATTCACCGCTGCCTGCTGACGCATGGTCACGGCGGATACAGCACCGATCTTCCGCATCAGCAGAGATTGCGAGACGTCATGGGTCTGCAGATCGGCGACGGAACCGAGCAGATACAGAAGATGATCATCTCACGAGAGAGGGTAGGGCGCGTGGCCGTGCCCTACGCCTGAAGGAAATCCGGAATGTCCGAAATGACGGAGCCGCATGTGCTGACGACAATCCGAGATAGCATCGGATTCATCGAGCTGAACAGGCCGGCAAAGTTTAATTGCCTGTCGTCGACGCTCATCGCCGCGATCGAGAGCGCGCTTGACGCATGCGAAGGTGACGGCAGCGTCCGCGCGGTTCTGATACGCGCGCGCGGCAAGCATTTCTGCATCGGCGCCGATCTGGACGAGGTGCTCGATGTCCGCAATGACAAGGAGCGGCTTGCGCGGTTTCTCGCCGGCGGTCATCGCATGATGAGGCGGCTCGAAGCCTCGAGGCTGCCCGTTGTGGCGCAGGTGCAGGGGCTCTGCCTGGCCGGCGGGCTTGAGCTTGCTATGGCCTGCGACGTGGTTATAGCCAGTGCATCCGCTCAACTCGGCTGCCAGCACGCTCGCTATGGGTTGATGCCGGGGTTTGGCGGAACGCAGCGCCTGGCTCGTCTCGCCGGACAGAGACGTGCGCTCGATCTGATGTTCAGCGCGCGATGGCTCAAGGCCGGGGAGGCGCAAAGCTGGGGCCTCGTCAACCACGTGGTTGACGACGGGGCACTCGCCGATGCGGCGGAGGCCTATTGCACGCAGCTCGCGGCGAAGAATCTGGAAGGCATTGCTGCAATGAAGCGGACCTGCCGGGAAGGGCTCGACAGACCGTTTGAGGAAGCGTTGCAGATGGAACAGGAAGTCGCCATTGCCGCGCTCATGAGCGCCAACGTGACCGAAGGTCTTGCGGCCTTCCGCGAAAACAGGGAGCCGTCATTCCGCTGACGGCAACGGAAAACAAGGGAACATCCCATGAGCACCGCCACAGCAACCGCACGTGAAAAGCCCGCGCCGGACCCTTACACAATCCCTCTCGACCGTATCGATGTGAGCGACCCGGAGCTTTACCGCTCGAACCGCATGTGGGCCTATTTCGCACGTCTGCGCCGCGAAGCGCCAGTGCACTACTGCGCCGACAGCGCCTATGGGCCATTCTGGTCGGTAACGCGATACAGGGACATCATGCATGTCGAGTCGAACCACGCCATGTTCTCCTCGGACGTGGCCTATGGCGGTGTCACGCTGCGCGACGGCAATGCGGGGCTTATGCTGCCGATGTTCATCGCAATGGACCCGCCGAAGCATGACGAGCAGCGCAAGGTGGTGAGCCCTATCGTTGCGCCATCGAACCTCGCGAAGCTTGAAAGCACGATCAGGGAGCGCGTCGGCAAAATTCTTGATGCGCTACCCCGCAACGAGCCGTTCAACTGGGTAGACCGCGTATCCATCGAACTGACGACGCAGATGCTCGCGACCCTGTTCGACTTCCCTTGGGAGGAACGGCGAAATCTCACCCGGTGGTCCGATCTCGCCGTCTCCGAAGAAGCCTATCTGAGCAAGGAAGCGGAAGAAGCGCGCGCCGCGGACCTGCAGCAGGCGGCGGCCGCCTTTATCGGCATGTGGAACGAGCGCGTGAATGCGTCCGAGCCCGGCGGAGATCTGATCTCCATGCTCGCCCATGGCGAGGCAACGCGGAACATGAGCCAGGAGGAATATCTCGGCAATTGCTTCCTGCTCCTGGTGGGCGGCAACGATACGACGCGCAACTCGATCAGTGGCGGCTTGTTGGCGCTCAGCCAGCACCCCGGCGAATACCGCAAGCTGCTCGACAATCCGCGGCTCGTCGAAAGCATGGTTCCGGAGATATTGCGCTACCAGACGCCCCTGTCGCATATGCGCCGGACAGCCACCATGGACACGGAGCTTGGCGGCAAGCAGATCAGGAAGGGCGACAAGGTCGTCATGTGGTACGTCTCGGGCAACAGGGACGACGAAGCGATAGAAAATCCCAACAGCTTCATCATCGACCGCGCCCGGCCGCGCCAGCATCTCTCTTTCGGCTTCGGCATTCACCGTTGCATGGGAAATCGTCTCGCCGAGATGCAGCTGAAGATTCTCTGGGAGGAAATATTGAAACGCTGGCCGGACCGCCCGATTGAAGTGATCGGGGAGCCGGTGCTTGTCTACTCGAATTTCATCAAGGGCATTGAAGAACTCCCGGTCGTCATCAGGGAGTAATGAGGATGAAAGTACCTTACGTTCTCGCGGAACGGGACGGGCCCATCGGGCGCATTGTCCTGAACCGGCCTGATATACTGAATCCTCTCTGTCCCGATACATTTGCTCAGTGTCGGGCGGCGCTGCATTCCTTCCGCGAGGCGGGCGCGATCAAGGTCGTGGTGCTGACGGGGGCGGGGCGAGCTTTCTGTGCGGGCGCGGATTTGACGTTCCTGAGTGAGATGCTCGAGAGGGAGCCCTTCGGCGAAGGTAGCCGCTATGAGGCCATGAACGACATCCTGCGGGAGGGCCACGCGCTCGTCACGGAGTTGAAGGCATTTCCCGGCCCGGTCGTTTCACTGCTGAACGGCCCGGCAGTGGGTGGCGGGGCCGGTCTTGCGCTTTCGGCCGACATTGTGCTGGCGGCAAACTCGGCTTACTTCGCGCTCCCGTTCGTGCCGAAGCTCGGCCTCGTGCCCGATCTGGGCGGCTTCGTATCCATGCAGAAGCGGATGGGCACGGCGCGGGCAATGGCCTTTGCGCTGCTGGGCGACAGGCTCGATGCAGTAACGGCGGCGGAACTCGGTCTCATCTGGCGTTCCGTGCCGGACGAGCGATTTGCCGAAGCAAGTGCCGATCTGCTTGCTCGCCTTTCGATGCTGCCTCGAGGCGCCGTTGCCGCTATCAAGGAGATGTCCGCACAGGCCCAGGAGAATGCGCTGTCCGAGACGCTCGACCTCGAACGGGAATTGCAGTCCCGTCTCTTTTCCTCGCCGGACGCCCTCGAGGGTATTTCCGCATTTCTGCAGAAGCGCCGTCCCATGTTTGCGGGTGGGTGATCGGCCCAACGAAGGGAAATCCCCAGACTTGACCCAGCGTCACGCGGCGTCGGATCGAGCATCGCGCAATTTGCTACGCGGGCGCTCGTCAATGGCGGAGTGCGATGTGCTATAGCCTGTTCCAGTGCAATCCGCAGAGGAACGAGGCAGAGAAAGATGGCGCAGGCAGTAGCGGGCAGGGCGGAAGAAATAGCCGCAAAGGTCGAGGATTTCGTGCGCAATGTCGTCGCGCCCCATGAGCGCGATGCTCGCTGTACGGCGCATGGGCCAACGGAAGAACTCGTGCACGAGCTGCGCGAGAAGGCGCGGGCGGCGGGCGTGATGACACCGCATATCCTTGCCGATGGCAGCCACCTCACGCAGCGCGAAACCGCGCTAGTGCTGCGCAAGACCGGCCTCTCACCGCTCGGCCCCGTCGCCTGCAACACGGGCGCGCCGGACGAAGGCAATATGTATCTTCTCGGCAAGATCGGCAGCCCCGAGATCAAGGAACGCTTTCTGAACCAGCTCGTCTCGGGCGCCTCGCGCTCGGCCTTCTTCATGACCGAACCCGCGCTCGAAGGCGGCGCGGGCTCCGACCCCTCGATGATGAAGACGACCTGCGTAAAGGACGGCAATCACTGGGTCATCAATGGCCGCAAGGCTTTCATCACCGGTGCGGAAGGCGCGAAGGTCGGCATCGTCATGGCGAAAGGCGAGGATGGTGCCTGCATGTTCCTCGTCGATCTGCCGCATCCTTCGATCCGCATCGAGCGCGTTCTCGACACGATCGACAATTCCATGCCGGGCGGTCATGCGGTCGTCGTGATCGACAATCTGCGCCTGCCGGCGGACCAGATGCTTGGGGAAAGCGGCGAGGGCTTCAAATATGCCCAGATCCGCCTGAGCCCCGCGCGGCTTTCGCATTGCATGCGCTGGCTCGGCGGCTGCACCCGTGCAAACGAGATCGCAACGGATTATGCGAACCGCCGCCACGCCTTCGGCAAGCCGCTGATCGACCATGAAGGCGTCGGCTTCATGCTGGCGGAGAACCTGATCGATCTGAAACAGGCTGAACTCATGATCGACTGGTGCGCCGATGTGCTGGATACCGGCTCGCTCGGCACGGCCGAAAGCTCGATGGCGAAGGTCGCCGTGTCGGAGGCGCTGATGCGCATCGCCGACCGCTGCGTCCAGGTGATGGGCGGCATGGGCGTTTCGGGCGATACGATCGTCGAACAGATTTTCCGCGAGATCCGCGCTTTCCGCATCTATGACGGCCCGACCGAAGTGCACAAATGGTCGCTCGCCAAGAAGATCAAGCGCGACTGGGCAGGCAAATCTCACTGACAATCCGGAACAAGAACAGGGAGGACATGATGAAACTCAATAGCTCAATTTCTGCTGTCGTCACGGGCGGAGCTTCCGGCCTCGGCAAGGCGACGGTGAAGGCGCTGCGCGAGCTAGGCGTCAAGGTCGCGATCTTCGATCTCAACAGGGAGAATGGCGAGCGCGTGGCGAAGGAGCTCGGCGCCACCTATTGCGAAGTCAATGTGATGGATGAGGCATCCGTCGATGCGGGCTTCGAGAAGGCACGCGCGGCGAACGGGCAGGAGCGGGCGCTAGTGAACTGCGCTGGCGGCGGCCGTGGCGGCAAGACCATCGCGCGCGACAAGACGACGGGCGCGATCATCCCCTTCAAGATTTCAGATTTCGAATATGTGCTCGGCCTCAACACGGTCGGCACCTTCCGCTGCATCGTGAAGAGCGCGGCCGGCATGGCGACGCTCGATCCGCTGGATGGCGGCGAGCGCGGTGCGATCGTGAATACGGGCTCGGTCGCAGCCGAAGACGGTCAGATCGGCCAGGTTGCCTATTCGGCGGCCAAGGCAGCGATCAAGGGCATGACGCTCACCATCGCGCGCGACCTCTCACGCGAGGGAATCCGAATCAACACGATTCTGCCTGGTATCATGGCGACGCCGCCCATGCTCGGCGTGAAGGATCGTGCGCCGCAGATTTTCGAAAATCTCGCGGCTTCGGTGCCGTTCCCGCCGCGCCTTGGTGATCCGTCGGAATATGCCGATCTCGCCTGCACCATGCTGCGCAACGGCTATTTCAATGGCGAGACGGTGCGTCTCGACGGCGCCATTCGCATGCCGCCGCGCTGATCAGCGGGATGGAAACATCGCTTCGAAGAGCCACTCGGCCTGGGCGAGAAGCCGCTCGGTCGTGTAGCTCTTCGGGTCGGTGAGCCGCAGATGCACAAGCTGCTCCGATACGGCGAGCAGCATCCGGGCCGCAAGTTCGGGATCGGGATTGGCAAGCGCGGGACCGTCAATTCCCGCTTCCTTCAGACCAGCGGCGAGATGCGCCTGGGTCATGTCACGCGCCTCAGCGAGACGTTCGTAAAGCTCGCGCGGTCCGCCCTGGCTGGGCATGAGCAGCATCCGCCAGGTTGCGGGCGACGCATCGACCGCTTCGAGCACGCCGGCAACGCCAGCAGCATAACGCGATTGGCCCATGACGGGCTCGCGCTGTGCCGCCTCGAGGAATGCCTCAGCTGCGTGCCGGTATTCCCGGTCCACCATGGCGAGCAGAAGGTCCGACAGATTGCCGAATTGCTGGTAGATCACCGTCCGGCTGATGCCGCAATTCTCGGCCACCCGGTCCAGCGTGACGGCATGAAAACCCTCGGAATCGGCCAGATCCCGGGTCACGTCGAGAATTTGCTCGCGCCGCAATTCGACGCTCATGCGGCGCCGGAGGGGTGGGCTCTTTTGCGGAGCGGACTTGCGATTTATGCTTGCACTCATACCTTCTTATAACTTACAAACCGTAACTTATGAACTGTAAGTTGGGAGGAGGCCATGGAAAGTCTCGAGGCACTTCAGGCAAGGGTGATGGCGCAGCGGGAAAAGCTGCCGGCCATGTATGGCAAGGTGGATTTCTCCATCACGCCGGAGCGGTTTGCCGGCGGGCTTGACGACAATTGCATGCAGCTCAACGAGGGCGACCGAAAGGCTCGCCAGCGCCTGTTATCGAACCCGGAAACGGTGGCCCGCGCCCGCGCCTATACGATGCTGGGCGATGCGACGGCGGACGCATATGCCGCGCTGATGCCGCAATATGGCTTTCGCGTGCTTGTCTCCATGCTGACGGAAGCCTGTGACAAGGGTGTCGAGAACGTGAAGGACGCGCCGCCCGAACTCGTTGCCTTCATCCGCGAAATGGAAGCGACGCCGGACTGGATCGACATGAGCATGATCGAGGAGGGCGCGCGGGCGAGCCGCAATCCGACCGCGAACCTCGCTCCCTTCGTCGTGCGCGGCGCTTTCGTAGCAACTTTCCTCAACAAATATTCGGCGCTCCCCATGGCGCTTACCGGCACGCTCTCGCATGAAACGGCGGTGCGCCGTATCAAGGAAACGGCGAGCTTCTTCACCACGACCTCGCTCCCCGGCGCACTCACACGCTTCGGCACTGGCTTCAAGGCGGCGGCCATGGTGCGGCTCATGCACTCCATGGTGCGGTTCAACGTTCTGCGCAGTGGACGCACATGGGACGTGAACACATTCGGCATTCCCGTTCCGCAAGTCGATCAGATGCCCGCGGGCACGATCGCCGTCTTCCTGCTTGCCTTCAAGATGATGCGCGAAGGCCGCACGGAGTTCACGCCGCAGGAACGCGCCTTTGTCGAGTTCAACCGCTATCGCTGCTGGCTGCTCGGTCTGCCGGAAGAATTGCTGCCGGCAACGCCGCAGGGTATCTACGATGCCATGGTCGTCTATTCCGGCACACTGCGCGACGGCTACGACGACGAGACTTGCGGCGCGCTGGTGCGCGCCACCATGGCGGCCTATTTTCCGTCGGACAAGTCGCTCAAGAGCCGCGTCTTCAATGCGCTGGAACGGGCATTCGCGCGGGTCTATTTCAACCGGGCCTTCCTGCGCGGCGACAAGACCGGCAAGGCCAAACTCATGGGCGTGGAACTGCGACCCTACGACATGCCGCTCTTCATTGCGCTGGGTCTTTTCGTTTTCGGCCGCGAAAGGCTCTATTCGCTCGCGCTGCGCATTCCGGCATTGCGGGAAGCGACCGACCGTCGCCTGATCCGAAAGATCGATCGTTTGCTTGTCGAGTACGGACATGCGGAATATACGACGGACGCTTCGAAATATGCGGATGAGACGATCCGGGCCGCCCATGCAAAGGCGGCCTGATCGACCTCAGGCGGCGTGGATCGTCGCACCGCAATAGGCACGCGGAAGGAGGACCGTTGCCACGGTCCCTTTTCCGGGCTCGCTTTCAAGACGGAACTCGCCTTCCATGAGGGAGACGAGTTCCGTTACCAGGGCGAGGCCGAGGCCTGCGCCTTCAAAGCTGCGGTCGAGGCCCGCATCTGCCTGCCAGAAGGGTCGAAGAGCATTCTCAAGCTGCTCCTCGTTCATGCCGATGCCCGTGTCGCGGATACGGATGACGGCGCCGCCTTTTTCCCCGTGCAATAGTTCGAGCGTTACCTTGCCGCCAGGCGGCGTGAACTTCACCGCATTGTTGAGGAGGTTGATGACGACCTGCTTCAGGCGGCGTTCATCGGCTTCGATCTTGGGAAAGGGGGGCACTGCATCAAGTGAAAGCTTGACCTGGCCCCGCTCCGCGCGGCCACGCACGATCGCAATGCAGTTGTTGCAGACGCGCGCGAAGTCCACAGGCTGTGGGATGATCTTCAGTCCTTCGAGCTCGATCCGCGACAGATCGAGAATGTCGTTGACCAGCGAAAGAAGATGCGTTCCGGCGTGATGAATGTCGTGCGCATAGGATTCGTATTTCTTGTTGCCGAGCGGACCGAAGAGATTCTGCTGCATGGCCTCCGAAAAGCCGAGAATGGCATTGAGGGGCGTGCGGAGTTCGTGGCTCATATTGGCAAGAAATTCCGTCTTCGCCTTGTTTTCGCGCTCGACTGAGGCGTGGAGCTTTGTCTTTGCCAGCGCTTGTTCGAGCTTCCGTTCGCGGTCGATGGCTTCCGCCCGCATCCGGATAAGGCGGCGGCTGCTGCGCAGGCGGAGTTCTATGGCCAGCACGCCGATCAGCAGCGCCTGCAGGCTCATCACCGCGAAATGTTCGAGCAGTTTCGTGTTCTCGGTGACCATGGCCGCACAGAGTGCCCAAACGGAAAAGTTGACCGCGAAGGCGATGAGAAGATTGCGCCGGGAAAGAAAGAAAAGGCCGGCCGCGACGAAGATCAGCGCGAAATTGGTCGATTGATAGATATCCCGCTCCAGAAGCATGTGCAGGGCGGAATTCGATAGAACGATGCCGACGATGACGAAACCGACCAAATAAGCCTGGCCTGGGGCGATGCGTCCGGCATGCGCGGCAGCGGCGATGACGAGCAGACCTGCCATCGCCGCAAGTGCGGCAATCGCCATCACGTTGCGTGCGGGGTTCTCGAGAAGAATGAGATGAAGCACCGCAAAAAGCGCATAAAGCCCCGCGAGGAACAGCGAAATGGGGAGCAGCGAATCGCGGAAAAGCGCGTTCAGCTCATGCTGAATATGCGCTTCGCTGACGCCACTGCGAGTTTGCGGAGAGGTGGACAAGGCAATGCTCCAGAAGAACGCAACGCGGCCGCCCACCCCAGGCCGCGCGTTCAGTTGGAGGCGAGATTAACCGCGTCCCGTAAATCAAAATTTAATTTTCTTGTAACGGTCAGCCGCGACCGCGATAGGGCGCAACGCCTTGGTCCGGTGCCCAGACTCCGGCAGGAAGCCTGCCTTTCTGCCAGAAAACGTCGATTGGGATACCGCCGCGCGGATACCAGTAGCCGCCGATCCTGATCCATTTCGGCACAAGCGTTTCGGCAAGGCGCTTGCCGATGGCGACCGTGCAGTCTTCGTGGAAAGCGCCGTGATTCCGGAAGGACTGCAGATAGAGCTTCAGCGACTTGGATTCGACGAGCCATTTTCCCGGCACATAGTCGATGACGAGATGTGCGAAATCGGGCTGGCTGGTCACCGGGCAGATCGAGGTGAATTCGGGCACCGTGAAGCGGGCGACGTAATTCTCTCCCGGATGCGGGTTGGGAACACGTTCGAGTACGGCCTGTTCGGGCGATGCGGGTATCTTCGCGTCGGTGCCGAGTTGGGTAAGACCCTTCGCACTCGTTTTCCCTGAAGCTTTTGCCATGATCGTTCCTTGCTACTCCGCTTCCGGCCCATCATAGACACAGCCTTCGCGGCAGGAAGCGCGATGAACTTCCACACGCGCGATTTCCGGCAGCGGACCGGCTAGTGCCTTCCATATCCAGGCGGCGATATGTTCGAGGGTCGGCAGTTCCAGTCCCTCGATCTCGTTGAGCAGATGATGGTCGAGCTTCTCCCGCACGGCCATCACTTCACGCTCGACATCCTCGAAGTGGCGAACAAGACCCGTCTTCGGCGAGGGCTTTCCTGAAAGCCAGACGACGACGCGGAACGAGTGGCCATGCATCCGCCGGTTCGGATGGCCTTCTTCCGCATAGGGCAGGAAATGCGCCGCGTCGAAAAAGAATTCTTTATAGATCTTCATCACGGAATACCGATCAGCTTGTGGGTCTGGAGGCTGAGCCGCCATTTCGGATGCGCGAGACAATAATCCGTCGCCGCGCGCGTATTCTCCTCCCGCATCGGCCCGTCCATTGGCTGCAGGAAGAAATGGCGAAAGCCGAGACCCTCAAAGCGGTCCGGCATCGCTTTTTCCTGCGGATAGACGAGCTTCAATTCATCCCCTTCGACCTGAACGAGCGGCGTATCCGCCTTTGGGCTTACGCAGATCCAGTCGATCCCCTCCGGTGCAGCCAGCGTACCGTTCGTCTCGATGGCAATCTCGAAGCCCCGCGCATGAAGCGCCTCGATCAGCGCCTCATCGAGTTGCAGCAGCGGCTCGCCGCCCGTGCAGACGACGTACCGGTTGTCGCCCGCCCCCGTCGCCCACGTCTTTTCCACCGCGTCGGCAAGCGCGGCTGCATCGCGGAACTTGCCGCCGCCTTCGCCATCCGTGCCCACAAAATCCGTATCGCAGAATGTGCAGATGGCGCCGGCGCGGTCTTCCTCGCGTCCGGACCAGAGATTGCAGCCCGTGAAACGGCAGAAGACGGCCGGTCTGCCAGCCTGTGCGCCTTCGCCCTGCAGCGTGTAGAAGATTTCCTTCACCGAGTACATGCGCTCAGGCTCCCGCAGCCACAAAGGCTGCATGGCCGCGCGCCCGGAGTTCGCAGGCAGGGCAGGTACCGCAGCCATAGCCCCAGTCATGCCGCTGCGATCGGTCGCCCCGGTAGCAGCTATGGGTCTCTTCTATAATGAGGTCCACAAGAGCCTCGCCGCCGAGCTCCTTCGCGAGCGACCACGTGGCCGCTTTGTCGATCCACATCAGTGGCGTCGCGAGCGTGAAGGACTTGTCCATGCCAAGCGAGATCGCGGCCTCAAGCGCCTTGATCGTGTCGGCCCTGCAGTCGGGATAGCCGGAATAATCCGTCTCGCACATGCCGCCGACCAGCACCTGCGCGCCCCGGCGATAGCCGAGCGCTGCCGCATAGGTAAAGAAGAGGAGATTGCGCCCCGGCACGAATGTCGTGGGTAGCCCGTTCTCTCCCATCTCGATTTCGACATCGCGGGTGAGGGCGGTCTCGCTGACCTGACCGAGTTCGGCGAGCCGGATCATGTGATCGGGGCCAAGGCGGGCAGCCCAGGCCGGATCGAGCGCGGCCATCCCCGCACGCACCTTGTCGCGGCATTCGAGTTCGACGGCATGGGACTGCCCATAGTCGAAGCCGACCGTCTCGACTTCGGCAAAACGAGCTAGCGCCCAGGCGAGGCAGACCGTCGAGTCCTGCCCGCCTGAAAACAGCACAAGTGCCTTTTTCCCTGCCGATTCAGTCATTTGATATTGCTCCGTTCGGGGGTGTTGAACAGGAGCCGCCCGGCTCCGTCAAGCGGACAAAAGGAAGCCCCGGAAAAGCAAGCTTTTCCGGGGCTTTGGACGTCGCCGTTAACTTCGGATCAGAACGAGTAGGAAAGGCTCGCCGAAATGAAGTCGCGGTCATGGGTGGGGTTGTCGAAGCCGGCACCGAAGATGTTGGTGTAGCTGATGTTACCCCGCCAGGTGTTCTGGTAGTCGGCCGAGAGACCGATGGACACCTGCTTCATGCCCTGCAGATAGTTGGCCGTGTTCGGGCCGGGCGAGTTGCCCTGCAGATCGTGGCGCCAGGAAATGCTCGGCGTCAGCGTGATGGGCGTACCGAGAGCATTGCTGTAGGAAGGTGCCAGAACCATCCGGTAGCCGTAGGACATGTCGTCGGCATACTTCGCATTGGTCACGCCACCTGTGAACAGACCGGCAGCGAAAGGATTGCGGATGGCGCCTTCCGGGCCGACGCGATTGAGCGGGTGGTTGCTCGCGCCCTGCACATAGACGAATCCGGCGTTGAAAAGGAACGTCGCCGTGTCCGCACGGAAGAACTGCGTGACGGGATCGGTCGTGCTCCAGAGCTTCACGGTACCGATCTGACCCTGGATCGCATCGAGTTCGATCATGTGGACCGTGTCCTGGTTCGGACCGGCGGCCGGCAGCGAGCTGATCGGGCCGGGCGAACCTGTGATCGGGCCGGAGCCACCGGTGCCGTCGAGCTGTGAGGCGTTCTGCTCAAGATCGGAGACACCGAACGGCATGTTGGGCGAGTACGAGATTTCGCCCGACACCGCCGTACCGCTGATCGTCGTCGCAAAGCTCGCGCCCAGCGTTTCGATCGTCGGGAAGCTGTAGAAATACTTGCCCTGGTTGGCCGCATAGGCAAACGCCGCATTCACCGCCGCTGCTTGCGTCGGTCCGGGGGCGCAACTCAGAGCACCGCCGGTAGCGACCGCGACAAAGGCGCAAGCGGATGCAAGGTCATCCGGGCCGGTGGTGAAACCGAGATAGGGCAGGCGGCTCGTGTAGCGGACTGCGTAGAGGCCGAAATCGACGCCATCGCCGAGCTCCTCGGCATAGTAGCGCACTGCCATGCCGAACTGGTCGGTCTCGCTTTCGATGCGGTCGGACGAGCGGCGAACCGCGATGGGGACGGCGGCGCTAGGCGGGAAACCGCCGGGCGGTCCGGCAAGGTCGGGATTATCGACGTTCGGGCTGAGCAGACCCGGCAGGGAGCCGCGACCGGTGATGTCATCGGTCGAGAAGAAGGACCCGGCCGGATCGAGTTCGGTGTACTCGTATTTGAACTGCCAGAAGGCCTCGACCGAAAGGTTCGGCGTAAGCGTCGTCGAGGCGAAGACTATCGGCATCGGCGTCAGCGCGTCCTTGAGTTCGGCGCCGGGCGTCCGGATGCGTGTCACATCAACGGCCTGGAAGGAGTTGATGCCGCCCTGGATGAAGAGGCTTTCGCCCCAGTTCAGAACCTGCTTGCCGAAGCGTACCGTCGTGTAGTGGCCGCCGATGTCCCAGTTGCCGTAGACAAAGGCGTCGAGCACGTCGAAATCGTAGTCGAGCTGGTCTTTGGCGTTTGGGTCGAGATCGCGGAAACGCAGATCGTTTTCGGCATAGACGAAGTCATAGAACGCCGTCGGGCGAACGAAGAAGCCGTAATTCTGCCACGTGCCCTGAATGTCCATCGTGGCTTGCAGCGTCTGGTTGACGAAGTCCCACTGGTCGAAGTTCAGGTTGCCGTTGTCCGAATTGACGCCGGTCGTGCGGCCGTCGCCATTGGCGCAACCGCCGTTGAGGACCGACACCTTGGTGCAGTCGCGATCGCTCGCGCGCAGCGTCACGCCGGCCGACACGGTGGTGTCGATCTGAACGTTCAGGTCCCCAAAAACAAAATTTGCGGCCGAGGCCGAAGTGGAAAGAAGAAAAGCCGAAGCGAACGCTGCGGCAACCGTGCATGCCCCCGAACGGCGATTGCGGAGCAATGCTCGTTCATTCGTGACAGGGCGATTTCCTGCCGATACTATCATTTTGAAGGTTCCTCCCGGATGGTTGGATTCTTTGTGTTTGCCCCAGATAAGGCGGCGGATTTTGGGGAAGTAAGCGGCCGGCTCCGCCGGAACCGGCCACAAGTTTGGTGAGGGATGCTGACCTTTTGCGAGGATCGAGGAGGGATATTCGCGTTAGGACAGTCTGTTATGTAGAGAAAGCCAATAGGTGAGACACACCTATTAGTAAAGGGGATATATCAAGTCGGTACACCGATCAAGTACCGCAATCTGCTGTCGGGGAGGGCGCGGATTGAATACGAAAGAACTGTTGCTGAGTGTCCTCATGTCCGGTCCAGCGACCGGATATGACATCAAGAAGACCATGGAGAACGAGGTTTCGACCTTGCTCGATGTGAGCCTGTCGAACCTCTATCCGGCTCTGAATGAACTTGCGGCTGAGGGGCTCGTCACTTTCCAGAGGGTCGAACAGGACAATCGGCCCAACAAAAAGGTCTATGAGCTGACCGAGGCGGGGAGGGCGGTGGCGCTCCGGGCGCTGATGTCAGGCGATGCCAGACACCGCCTGCGCTCCGAGTTCATTTTCATCTTGAGCTTTGCGCCCTTTCTCCCTCGCTCGCGGGTGAAAGAGCTGCTGGACAAGAGGCTGGCGGAGACGAACGAAACCTTGCTGGATCTCGACCGGCGGGAGGCCGAGGAGGTGCTGCAGGAGGGGCAGCGCTTCTGCATCGGTTTCGGCCGCGCGATGATGGAGGCGCAGCGCGACTACATCATGGCCCATTCAGCGGAGCTTCTTGCGGGCTGCCCGGAAGACGTCAGGGTAGTGAATCACGCCTGAGCCGGAGATCGGCCTCTTCCGCCACCTGGAGCGGCGGGCGTGACAACGCCCGGTGGAAACGCACATCAAATCGGCGATTAGGCCCTTTCGTCCCGGGCTTCGCTCCGCTATGAAACGCGCAAAACCGGGTCAGGCCCGGATGCGTCACAAACCAGCAGAAGAGACGGGACGACATGACCGCCATCATCGACATCATCGGTCGCGAAATTCTGGACAGCCGGGGCAACCCGACGGTTGAGGTCGACGTGCTGTTGGAAGACGGCTCGCTGGGCCGCGCCGGCGTGCCTTCGGGCGCCTCGACCGGCGCACATGAAGCGGTGGAACTGCGCGACGGCGGCTCCCGCTACAAGGGCAAGGGCGTTCAGAAGGCGGTCGCGGCCGTGAATGGCGAAATCTTCGACGCCATTGGCGGCATGGATGCGTCGGAGCAGATCCAGATCGACCGCGCGATGATTACGCTGGACGGTACCGACAACAAGTCGCGCCTCGGCGCCAATGCGATCCTCGGTGTCTCGCTCGCCGTCGCCAAGGCGGAAGCCGCCTCTCTTGGTCAGCCGCTCTTTCGCTATGTCGGCGGACCTGCCGCGCGTGTGCTGCCCGTGCCGATGATGAATATCGTCAATGGCGGCGAACATGCCGACAACCCGATCGACATTCAGGAATTCATGATCATGCCGGTTTCGGCGGGATCGATTGCCGATGCCGTGCGGATGGGCTCCGAAGTCTTTCATACGCTCAAAGGGGAGCTGAAGGCTGCCGGACACAACACGAATGTGGGGGATGAGGGCGGCTTCGCGCCGAACCTCGCCTCCACCGAGGAAGCCATCGGTTTCATCATGAAGGCGATCGAGAAGGCAGGCTACAAGCCGGGTGACGATATCTTCCTCGCGCTTGATGCGGCATCGACCGAGTTCTTCAAGAATGGCGTCTACGACCTCAAGGGCGAAGGCAAGAAGCTCGACGCGGGCGGCATGGTGGACTACTGGGCCGATCTCGTCGGCAAGTATCCGATCATCTCCATCGAAGATGGTATGGCCGAAGACGATTGGGAGGGTTGGAAGGCGCTGACCGACCGGATCGGTTCGAAGGTGCAGCTTGTCGGCGACGATCTCTTCGTGACGAACAAGCGCCGCCTTGCCGACGGCATTGCGAGCGGCACCGCCAACTCGATCCTTGTGAAGGTCAACCAGATCGGCTCGCTCACCGAGACGCTCGAGAGCGTCGAGATGGCGCACAAGGCACGCTACACCGCCGTCATGTCGCACCGCTCCGGCGAAACGGAAGATGCGACGATCGCCGATCTCGCGGTGGCGACCAATTGCGGTCAGATCAAGACGGGCTCGCTCGCCCGCTCGGATCGCCTGGCGAAATACAACCAGCTCATCCGCATCGAGGAAGCGCTCGGGCCGACGGCGGAATATGCCGGCCGGACGATCCTGAAGGTTTAGCAGGTTCCGCTTCCACGCGGTTTCCACCAAATCACCTTGACCGTTGGAATCGCTATATGATTCCATGCTGGACATGGAAAACAACGTCGTGATTCGCAGTTCGGAACCGTTGCGCCTTCGTCAGGCGCTTGTTCCGTTCGTCTGCATCATCGTTCTGGGCTATTTCGCCTATCACGCCGTCTATGGGCGCCTCGGCTTCATCTCCTGGCTCGACATCCAGAACCGTATCGACCTTCTCGAACACCAGCTCTCGGATGTGGAGCGGCAGCGCGAGCAGCTCGACCGGCAGGTGGCACTGCTCAGGCCGGAAAGTCTCGATCCCGATCTTCTCGACGAGCGCGCGCGGGCAGCGCTCGGTTATGCGAATCCGGGGGAGATTGTCATATTCCTCGATCCGCCCCCAGCGGGAACGCTTCCGGCGCGCTGAGCGCCCGCATTCCCGGAAGCCGCGCCGCAGCGGAACTTAACCGAAATCCGGTTAATCACTTATTTTTTCATTGAAACCAAACCTTTATGTTCCACTTCTAAAGTGTGGCGACGGCGCATTGCGCATCGCCCATACCTGTGCGCATCCTTGAATTGACCGGCGTCGAGGCCCCCAGAATGACGTCCAGATCCTCTTCCAAATCCGCAAAACCGGCCCAGAAGAAGCCGGCGAAAAAGTCCGTGGACGGACCGGCTCCCTTCTCCGAGGAAGAGGAAGTTGCCGCCTATCGCGACATGCTGCTGATCCGCCGCTTTGAGGAGAAGGCCGGTCAGATGTACGGCATGGGGCTCATTGGCGGCTTCTGCCATCTCTATATCGGGCAGGAGGCGGTCGTCGTCGGCATGCAGATGGCGATCGAGGAGGGCGATCAGGTCATCACCGGTTATCGCGACCATGGCCACATGCTGGCGACCGGCATGGACCCCAAAGGTGTGATGGCGGAACTGACGGGTCGTGAGGGCGGCTATTCACGCGGCAAGGGCGGCTCCATGCACATGTTTAGCCGCGAAAAGCAGTTCTTCGGCGGCCACGGAATCGTCGGCGCGCAGGTGCCGCTCGGGACCGGCCTCGCCTTTGCCAATCGCTATCGCGGCAATGATCGCGTCTGCCTCGCATATTTCGGCGATGGCGCGGCAAACCAGGGCCAGGTTTATGAGAGCTTCAACATGGCCGAACTCTGGGAACTGCCGGTCGTCTATGTGATCGAGAACAATCAATATGCGATGGGTACGAGCGTCGCCCGCGCCAGCGCGCAGACGAACCTCTCGAAGCGCGGCGTGAGTTTCAACATCCCCGGCGAACAGGTCGACGGCATGGATGTGCGTGCGGTGCGGGAGGCAGGTCTGCGCGCCGTGGAATCCTGCCGCGCGGGGAAAGGGCCTTACATTCTCGAGATGATGACCTATCGCTATCGCGGCCACTCCATGTCCGACCCGGCGAAATACCGCGCGAAGGAAGAAGTGAACAAGATGCGCGCCGAGCACGACCCGATCGAACAGGTCCGCATGCGCCTGATCGAGTCGAAGGCGCTGACGGAGGACGATCTCAAACAGATCGACAAGGAGATCAAGGCCATCGTGAACGAAGCAGCCGAGTTCGCGCAGTCGAGTCCCGAGCCCGATCCGTCGGAGCTCTGGACCGACATACTTGCCGATATGGAGGCGTGAGAGCGATGGCGATCAAGGTTCTCATGCCCGCGCTTTCTCCGACCATGGAGGAAGGAACGCTTGCCAAATGGCATGTGAAGGTCGGTGACGAGGTGAAATCGGGCGACGTGATCGCCGAGATCGAAACCGACAAGGCCACCATGGAGGTGGAAGCTGCCGACGACGGCAAGATCGAAAAGCTCCTTGTCGAGGAAGGCACGGAGAATGTGAAGGTGAACGAGGTCATCGCCCTGCTGGCGGGCGATGATGACGACACCTCCACCGCGGCTGACGAAGACGAAGCGCCGAAGCAGGAGATGCCGGAAACGAAACCCGGGCAGGGCGAGGCGACGAGCCGGGAAAGCGGCGAGAAAACGAAGGCGGAGAGCAAAAAGCCCAAAGCCGAGATAAAGGCCGATCCGGACTTGCCGGAAGGCACAGAGTTCGTGACGCAGACCGTACGCGAGGCGCTGCGTGATGCGATGGCGGAAGAAATGCGCCGCGACGAGACCGTTTTCGTCATGGGCGAGGAAGTCGCGCAATATCAGGGCGCCTACAAGGTAACGCAGGGCCTGCTCGACGAATTCGGCGACAAGCGCGTGGTCGATACGCCAATCACCGAACATGGCTTTGCCGGCCTCGGCGTCGGCGCGGCGATGGCGGGGCTCCGCCCCATTGTCGAATTCATGACCTTCAATTTCGCCATGCAGGCGATCGACCAGATCATCAATTCGGCAGCCAAGACGCGCTACATGTCCGGCGGGCAGATGTCATGCCCCATCGTCTTCCGCGGGCCGAACGGACCGGCGGCGCGCGTCGCCGCGCAGCACAGCCAGGACTATGCGTCCTGGTATGCGCATGTGCCGGGCCTCATCGTGATAGCGCCCTATTCGGCGGCCGACGCTAAGGGGCTGCTCAAGGCCGCCATCCGCGACCCGAATCCCGTCATTTTCCTCGAAAACGAAGTGCTCTACGGCAAGAGCTTCGACGTGCCGAAGCATGAGGATTTCGTGCTGCCCATCGGCAAGGCGCGGGTGATGAAGGAGGGCAAGGATGTGACCCTCGTCTCGCATAGCCACGGCATCACCTATTGCCTTGAGGCTATGGCGAAACTGGAAGAGGAAGGTATCGACGTCGAACTGATCGACCTGCGCACCGTCCGCCCGCTCGACATGGACACGGTGATCGCTTCGGTAAAGAAGACGAACCGTCTCGTCACCGTCGAGGAGACATGGCCCGTCTGCGGCATCGGCGCGGAGATTGCGGCCTCAGTGCAGGAAAAGGCTTTCGACTATCTGGACGCGCCAGTCCTTCGCGTGACGCAGAAAGACGTGCCGATGCCCTACGCGGCCAATCTCGAAAAACTCGCGCTGCCAAGCGCCGCAGAAGTGGTGGAGGCGGTGAAAGCCGTCTGCTACCGCTGAGGAGGCGCCCATGCCGGTCAACATTCTGATGCCCGCCCTTTCGCCCACCATGGAGGAGGGCACGCTTGCCAAATGGCATGTGAAGAAGGGCGACAAGGTGAGCGCGGGCGATGTGATAGCCGAGATCGAAACCGACAAGGCGACGATGGAAGTCGAAGCGGTCGATGAAGGCACGATCGGCGAGATCCGCGTTGCGGAGGGAACGGAGGGCGTTCCCGTCAATGACGTGATCGCCGTGCTTCTCGAAGAGGGCGAGGACGCAAGCGCGCTGAAAGATGCGGACGCGGCGCCGAAACCCGAGAAGAAAGCGGTAGAGAAGAAGGCCGAGGAACCGAAAAAGACGGAAGAGAAATCGGAGGCGAAGCCCGTACCCGCGCCGAAGGCTGAAAAGACCGGCCGCATTTTCGCGTCGCCGCTGGCGCGCCGTCTGGCGGAACAGCAGGGGATCGATCTTTCCGCCATGGAAGGTTCCGGCCCGCGCGGCCGCATCGTGAAGGCGGACCTTGAGGGCGCACCGAAATCGGCACCGAAGAAACAGGCGGCATCGGGCGCGGCGGCGCCTGCATCCAGAATCGATGCGCGCGCTTTCTACGAGAAAGGAAGCTACGAGGAAATTCCGCTCGACGGTATGCGCAAGACGATTGCGCGCCGTCTCACGCAGTCCATGCAGGAGATTCCGCATTTCTATCTGACGGTGGATTGCGAACTCGATGAATTGCTGATGGCGCGCAAGAAGCTGAACGATGCGGCGGGCGAGGGCGTGAAGCTCTCGGTCAATGATTTCCTGATCCGCGCCGCGGCGCTCGCCCTCGTCAAGGTGCCGGACGCCAATGTGAGCTTCGCCGGCGATGCGATCCTGAAGCACAAATCGGCCGATATCGGCATCGCCGTGGCGCTTGATGGCGGGCTCATCACACCGATCATCCGCAATGCGGAAAAGAAAGGCCTGGCCGAAATCTCCGCTGAAGCGAAATCGCTTGCCGAGCGCGCACGCAACAAGAAGCTGAAGCCGAACGAATATGAAGGCGGCAGCTTCTCGATCTCCAATCTCGGCATGTTCGGCATCAAGCATTTCACCGGCGTTATCAATCCGCCCCAGGCGGCGATCCTTGCCGTGGGCAAGGGCGAGGAGCGGCCGGTGGTGAGGAACGGCAAGCTCGAAGTGGCCAATGTGATGACGGTGACGATGTCCTGCGACCACCGCGCAATCGATGGCGCGCTCGGCGCGCGCTTCCTCGAAGCCTTCAAATCCTTCGTGGAATATCCGGCAAGGATGCTGCTCTGATGGCGGATAATTACGATGTGGTGGTGATCGGCTCCGGGCCCGGCGGCTATGTCGCGGCGATCCGCGCCGCACAGCTTGGCCTCAAGGCCGCCATCGTCGAACGTGACGCGCTGGGTGGCATCTGCCTCAACTGGGGCTGCATCCCGACAAAGGCTCTGCTTCGCTCGGCGGAAGTCTATGAGACGATGCAGCACGCGGCGGAGTACGGCCTGAAGGTGGAGAAGGCGGCATTCGACGCCGAAGCCATCGTGAAGCGCAGCCGCGATGTCGCCGCGCAGCTTTCGAACGGCGTCACGTTCCTGATGAAGAAGAACAAGATCGATGTGATCGAAGGCACCGGCAGTCTCGCCGGCGAAGGCAAGATCGCCGTCAAGGACAAGGAAGGCAAGACGCGCGACATCGGCGCGAAGAATGTCATCCTCGCGACCGGCGCCCGCGCCCGCGTGATCGAGGGTCTGGAGCCCGATGGCAAGACGGTCTGGACCTATCGCGAGGCGATGGTGCCGAAAGCGATTCCGAAATCGCTGATCGTTATCGGCTCCGGCGCCATCGGCATCGAATTCGCGAGTTTCTACCGCGCCTTCGGCGCGGAAGTGACAGTGGTCGAGGTGCTGGACCGCATCCTGCCCGTCGAGGATGAAGAGATTTCGAAGGAAGCGGCGCGTGCTTTCAAGAAGCGCGGCATCCGCATTCTGACGGGTGCAAAGATCGGCAAGACGGAAATTTCCGGCAGCGGTGCGAAGATCGAGGTCACGGCGGGCGGAAAGACCGAGATGCTGGAAGCGGAGAAAGTCATCTCGGCCGTCGGCATTGTCGGCAATGTCGAAAATCTCGGCCTCGAAAAGGCGGGCGTGAAGGTCGAGAAGACCCATGTCGTCGTGAACGAATGGCTGGAGACGGGCGTGAAGGGCGTTTACGCCATCGGCGATCTCGCCGGTCCGCCCTGGCTCGCGCACAAGGCGAGCCATGAGGGCGTGATCGCGGTGGAGCGCATTGCCGGCGTGAAGGGCCTCCATCCGATGAAGGCGAACCTCATTCCCGGCTGCACCTATTCATCGCCCCAGATCGCAAGCGTCGGCCTCACCGAAGCCAAGGCGAAGGAAAAGGGCCATGAGGTGAAGGTCGGCCGCTTTCCCTTCAAGGCGAACGGCAAGGCGATTGCGCTTGGCGAGACGGGCGGCTTCGTGAAAACCGTGTTCGATGCCAAGACCGGGGAGCTTCTCGGCGCCCATATGATCGGCCCGGAAGTGACGGAACTCATCCAGGGCTATGGTATCGCCATGTCGCTGGAGACGACCGAGGCGGAATTGATGCACACCATCTTCCCGCATCCGACACTTTCCGAAGCCATGCATGAGGCGGTACTCGACGCCTATGGGCGCGTCCTCCATACTTGATCCCGAGGGATCGGGCAGGGGAGGAACCATTGGCCGCCGAGGGAACACCGGCCGCGCCGCGCGCGCCGAAAAATGCCGTCGTCATTCTGCTGGACAGTCTCAACCGGCACATGCTGGGCGCCTATGGCGGGCGCGAATTTGCAACGCCCAATCTCGACCGCTTCGCCGCCCGCGCCACGCGCTTCACCCGGCACTACACGGGCTCGCTTCCCTGCATGCCAGCGCGGCACGACATTCTTTGCGGCTCGCTCGATTTTCTCTGGCGGCCTTGGGGGTCGGTCGAAATCTGGGAAGATGCGATCACCTATGAGCTGCGCAAGAAAGGCGTGGTGACGCAGCTCATATCCGACCATCCGCATCTCTTCGAAACGGGGGGCGAGAATTACCATGTCGACTTCACGGCATGGGACTATCAGCGCGGGCATGAAGGCGACCCGTGGAAAACACGGGCAGACCCCAGCTGGACCGGTGCGCCTAATTTCATGCGCAAGCACATGCCTTATGACGACTCGCGCGGCTATTTTCGCGGCGAGGAGGATTTTCCGGGTCCGCGCACGATGGGCGCCGCCGCGCGCTGGCTGGCCGAGAATGCAGGCCATCACGATCGCTTCATGCTCTTTGTCGACGAGTTCGACCCGCATGAGCCTTTCGACACGCCCGAACCCTATGCCTCCATGTACGACCCGGACTGGGAGGGCCCGCACCTCATCTGGCCGCCTTATGTGCAGGGCGGAATTGAAAAGGGCGTGATCGATGCGCGGCAGGCGCGCCAGATCCGCGCGTCCTATGGCGGCAAGCTGACCATGATCGACAAATGGTTTGGCCGTATCCTCGATGAGATCGATACCCATGGCTTGTGGGACGATACGCTCGTCGTTCTCAGCACCGATCACGGCCACTATCTCGGCGAGAAGGATATCTGGGGAAAACCCGGTGTGCCGGTCTATGAACCTCTCGGCCATATCCCGCTGATGATCGCTCATCCCGGCATCGCGCCCGGCACCTGCGATGCGCTGACGACGAGCGTCGATCTCTTCGCGACGCTTGCCGAATTGTTCGGCGTCGAAGTACGCCAGCGCACACACGGGAAATCGCTGCTTCCATTGATGCGTGGCGAAACGGTCGCGGTGCGCGACTGGCTGCTTACCGGCGTCTGGGGCAGAGAGGTGCATTACATCGACGGGCGATACAAATATGCTCGGGGGCCCGCTGGCGACAATGCGCCGCTCAGCATGATGTCGAACCGCTGGTCAACCATGCCGACGCATTTTCTGACACGGGAGCAGGAGCTGCCGCTGCCCGACGAACGCGCCTTTCTCGACCGGATGCCGGGAAGCAGCATCCCCGTGATCCACCAGCAGTGGCAGAAGGGCGATATGGTGCCTTACTGGGCGCTGACGAAATTCACCGGGCACCATCTTTACGACCTCGAAAACGACCCGGACGAGGCGCAAAATCTGGCCGGGACTGCGGCGGAGGCCGATATCGCAGAACGGCTCCGCGCGGCTCTCGCCGAACTCGAAGCACCGGAAAGCCAGTTTCACCGGCTCGGCTTCGTCCCGCCACTAGCAAAGGCTTAACGATCTCGGACTAGCCTGAGCGCCGGAGGAGTGGCTCATGGCGATAAGAATGCAGACGCCGGCCCCTGAAAACGGCATCGACTATGCTGTGGTCGAGGTGGAAGATCCCGTCCATCCGCATTGCCGCGCTCTCATGGATTATTGGAAGGCGCGCCTGCAGGCCGATGGGCTGATGCCTCGTTCCGTCTTCAATCCTCTCGACATGCCCCATGCCATGGGTGGGATGTTCGTCGTCGAGCCTGTCGACGGCGGCGCGGACATGCGCTACCGCCTGGTTGGAAGCGAAAACGAGCGGCGCCTCGGCCGGAAGTTCACGGGCGAACTCTTCTCGGACTGCTACCTGCCGGAAATGGCGGTACACCAGATTGCCTTTCATAACCGGATCATGGCAGAGAAAAAGCCTGCCTGCCTTCGGGGCCGGTTCATCGGCATCGATCTGGAACATGTGCATTATGAAGCCATCTATCTGCCGGTAAGGGCGGAAGACGGCGGCACACAGGTGATCGGCGGGCTCTACGACCTTGCGGGTCATATGGCCTGAAAAACGGCCGGATTTGCTTGAATCGGGCGGACGTACTATCCATGTTCTGACGAGTAAAGGCATATCCGGTTCATGGTCACGATCCTCGACACGCTGAAGCCGGGCGCGTCAAAGCCCCGGCATCCCGAAAAGGCGAAGCGGCCCGACACGCCCATTTTGCGCAAGCCGGAATGGATTCGCGTAAAGGCGCCGGGCTCTCCTGTCTATGCCGAGACGAAACAGGTCGTTCGCGAGAATGGTCTCGTCACCGTCTGCGAGGAGGCTGGCTGCCCGAATATCGGTGAGTGCTGGACGAAGAAACACGCGACCATGATGATCATGGGCGATACCTGCACGCGCGCCTGTTCCTTCTGCAACGTGAAGACGGGCCTGCCCGCGCCGCTCGATATAGAAGAGCCGGAGAAGGTGGCGAATGCCGTCGCAAAGCTCGGTCTGCGTCATGTGGTGATCACCTCGGTTGATCGCGACGACCTCGCCGATGGTGGCGCGCAGCACTTCGTCGAGGTGATAGAGGCGATCCGCCGCCGTTCGCCCGGCACGACGATTGAAATTCTCACGCCCGATTTCCTGCGGAAGGATGGCGCGCTTGAAAAGGTTGTGGCCGCCCGGCCGGACGTTTTCAATCACAATCTCGAAACCGTACCCCGGCTCTATCTCAACATTCGCCCGGGCGCGCGCTACTTCCACTCGCTGCGTCTATTACAGCAGGTGAAGGAGCTCGACCCGACGATCTTCACGAAGTCGGGCATCATGGTGGGCCTCGGCGAAACGCGCGAGGAAGTGTTGCAGGTGATGGACGACATGCGTTCGGCCGCCATCGACTTCCTGACCATCGGGCAATATCTCCAGCCGACACGCAAGCACGCTGCCATCGACCGTTTCGTTACGCCTGACGAATTCAAGTCCTACGAAACCATTGCGCGCACCAAGGGCTTCCTGCTGGTTTCATCGAGCCCGCTGACACGCTCTTCCTATCATGCGGATGAGGATTTCGCGCGCCTGCGCGCGGCGCGCAACGCATCGCTTGCAAGGGCCTGAGCTTTCATGCTGCCGCTCGAGCAAACCCGCGACGTGCCCTACGCGGCCGACGACATGTTCGAACTCGTGGCGGCGATCGACCGCTACCCGGAATTCCTGCCATGGTGCAACGGCGCGCGCATCCGCCGCCGCGAGCGCGAGGGCGCGAACGAGGTATTGCTGGCCGATCTCATCGTGTCTTACAAGGTTTTCCGGGAACAGTTCACCAGCCGCGTGACGCTCGACCGTCAGGCCCGGCTCATCGACGTCGCCTATGTGCAGGGCCCTTTCAAGTATCTGCACAACAAATGGCAGTTTGAAGCGCTGCCGGACGGCGGCACCCGCATCCATTTCTTCATCGATTTCGAATTCCGCAGCGCGATGCTGCAGAAAATGATCGGCACCGTTTTCGCGAAGGCCTTCGCACGGATGATGCAGGCCTTCATCGACCGTGCGGATACGCTCTACGGGAAACCGGGCCGCAAGGCGGATGACGCCTCGGAACTCGCTAGATCATCCGCCGCACAAGATTAAGCGCGGTCTCGACCGCCTTGAGCCTTATCTCCTCGCGCCCGACATCGCCGAAGAGCTGCATCTCGTGAAGGATGCTTCGGCCGGCCCGTGCTGCGCCGAAATGGACGAGCCCGACGGGCTTCATCGGCGTGCCGCCGCCCGGGCCTGCAATGCCCGTCACGGAAACGGAGATATGCGCACGTGAATTCTTCAGCGCACCTTCCGCCATCGAGCGCGCGACCGGCTCCGACACCGCGCCGAAATCCGCAATGAGGTCGCCCGGCACGCCGAGCATGTCGCGCTTCGCTTCATTCGAGTAAACGACGAATCCCCGTTCCACCACATCGGAAGAGCCGGCGATCTCCGTGAGTAGCCCCGCGATGAGGCCGCCCGTGCAGCTCTCAGCCGTTACGAGCTTGAGCTTCGCTTCCCGCGCATCGGCAAGCGTGAGTTCGGCAAGATGAACGAGGCGGCGGGGAAACATGCTCATGCGATGATCATCCAGAGGAAATACAGGAGATACCAGGCTGCAACGGCAAGAAGCGCGGCGAATATATCGTCGATCATCACCCCGAAGCCGCCCTTGAAGCGCCGCTCGATCACTCGAATGGGCCAGGGCTTCAGAATGTCGAAGAAGCGAAAGAGAAAGAAGGCGGATATCCACGCGAGAGGCGTTATGGGTAGCGCCACGAGGACGAGCCAGATCGCTACGACCTCGTCGACAACGACCTCGGAGGCATCGTCCCGCTCTGCGGCGCGGCAATAGGCGGTGGCGACCGGTATGCCCGCCACAAAAAGACCGGCCGCCGCCATGAGAAGCAGCAACGGGCCGCCTGCGTAGTAGAGCCCTAAGGCGAAGGGAATGGCCGCAAGCGTTCCCCATGTGCCCGGTGCGGGACGAAGTAGGCCGGACCCGAACCAGGTAGCAAGCCATGCGGCCGGTTGATGCAGGCGGAGCGGAGCGGGAAGGGGCGTAAGGCGAGCCATGGTCTATCCGAAACGAAGCGTTGCGATGGCTTGCGCCGCGATGCCTTCGCGGCGGCCAGTGAATCCAAGGCCCTCGGTCGTCGTTGCCTTGACGCTGACGCGGGACACATCGATTGAGAGAATCCCGGCGATGCGCTGGCGCATGGCTTCCGTATGCGGAGAGATTTTCGGTGCTTCGCAGACAAGCGTTACATCCGCATTGGAAATGATGGCGCCCGCCTCGCGCACGAGGCCTGCGGCATGAGCGAGAAAGCGGTCGGAAGAAGTACCCTTCCATTGCGGGTCGCTGGGCGGGAAATGCTTGCCGATATCGCCGGCGCCGATCGCGCCGAGAAGCGCATCGGTGAGCGCGTGGAGGCCGACATCGGCGTCCGAATGACCCTCGAGTCCGGCTACATGCGGTACCTTCACGCCGCAGAGCCAGACATGGTCGCCCGGGCCGAAGCGATGAACGTCGTAGCCCATACCGGTTCTTGTTTCGCCGCCTTGCGCCAGCATCCGTTCCGCCCGCTCGATATCCGCCGCACTCGTGATCTTGAAATTGTCCTCATCGCCCTCGACCAGCGCCACCGAAATCCCGGCTGCGGCGGCAACGGCCACGTCGTCAGTATACTCGCTGCCCAATGCGGCCCGATGTGCCTCCAGGATCGCGGCGAAGCGGAAGGCCTGGGGCGTCTGCGCGCGCCAGAGCCCGTCGCGCGGCACGGTTTCCCCAGCAAGGCCGTTCGCGCCCCGCCGCACCGTATCGGTGACGGCAAGAGCGGCGAGGACGCCCGCATGTGAGCCGAGCGCCTCGATGCAGGCGGAGATCAGTCTGGCCGAGATGAAGGGCCGGGCGCCGTCATGGATAAGGACGAGATCGGGGGTGTCTCCGGCGGCCAGGGCCTCGAGGCCCGCCAGTACGGACGCCTGCCGGATCGCGCCGCCCGAAACGGGCGGCCGGAGCTTCGCCAGACCTTGGGCAGCGGCGTCATAGGCCGCCCGGTCTTCGGGGTGAATGACCGTAAGAACGGTGGAAATGGACGGGTGCTGCGTGAAAGCGGAGATAGTCCGGCGAAGCACCGGTTCGCCGGACAGGAGGCGGAATTGCTTTGGTGCGCCCGGTCCCGCGCGGCTGCCGCGGCCGGCCGCCACGATGAGAGCGGCGACTTTCATATCCGCTCGTTTCGCACCCCGGCTTGAACTGCGCAAGCGAATTGGCTTGCCGAAACTTTAGGCACCGGCTAAATTGGGCAAAATTTGTGCAGTTTTATTCGGTGCCCAAAGTTTGACCATCTCAATCGGCCCACACCTTCTCGCAAACCCGGTCCTGCTGGCTCCCATGGCCGGCGTGACAGACCTGCCTTTCCGCCGTGCCGCCCATCGCCTCGGAGCCGGTCTCGTCGTGTCGGAAATGGTCGCGAGCGATGAACTGGTCCGCGCTCGTCCCGATGTCGTGCGCCGGGCAGCGGGTGCCGGTGAGTTCAGGCCGCTCTCGATCCAGCTCGCGGGCCGCGAGGCGCGCTGGATGGCTGAGGGGGCAAGGGTCGCGGCAGCTGCCGGCGCGGACATCATCGATATCAACATGGGGTGTCCCGCCAAGCAGGTTACGACCGGCCTGTCTGGCTCCGCCTTGATGCGCGATCTCGACCATGCATTGAGTTTGATCGAGGCCACGGTCGGTGCCGTCGAGCTGCCCGTGACGCTGAAGATGCGTACCGGCTGGGACGAGATGAAGCGGAATGCGCCGGAACTTGCCGCCCGTGCCGAGGCTGCCGGGGTGAAGATGGTCACGGTCCATGGTCGTACCCGCTGCCAGTTCTACAAGGGCAGGGCGGACTGGAATTTCATTTCCGAGGTAAAGAAGGTGGTGTCGATTCCCGTCGTCGCGAATGGCGATGTGACGAGCGAGGAAGATGCCCGCGCGATCCTCGATGCGAGCGGTGCAGATGCGGTGATGATCGGCCGCGGCGCGCAGGGACGTCCTTGGTTCCTCGCCCAGGTCGCGCATTACCTTGCGACGGGTGAAAAGCTCGCACCGCCCTCGTGGGAAGAGCAGGGCGAAATCGCAGCCACGCATTACCGCGACATGATCGGGCACTACGGCGAAGGTCTCGGTCTCCGCGTCGCACGCAAGCACCTCGTCTGGTATCTCGAAGATGCATCGCGCCGCTTTCCCGAAGAAGCAATGGAAGCGAAGCGCGAGATCGTACGCTTGGACAATCCGGCGGCGGTGTTGTCGCGCCTTGCCGCATTCTACGATCTGGCCGCTCGTACCGACCCCGCTCAAAAATCGAAGAACAAGGAGGCTGCGTGATGTCGCAGGCCGTTCGTTCCATTGGCTCCGGCGGACCGCCCGAAGCGAGCGTCATCCTGAAATCGATGCCTCACCCGGTCATGCTGATCGATCGCGACAAGCGCATCGAATACGTGAACGACAGCGCACAGGAGTTTTTTGCCGCAAGTTCAGCGATGCTGCTTGGGCATTCGATGAGTGATGTGGTGGCTTTCGGAAGTCCCGTTCTTGCTCTTATCGACCAGGTCTTTGAGCGCGGCGTCTCCGTCAACGAATATGGCGTCGAGCTCGGTACACCGCGCATTGGCGACCGCCAGGTCGATATTCAGGTGACGCCTCTGGTCGAATATCCGGGGCATGTCCTGCTGCAGCTGCAGGTGCGTACCATGGCACAGAAGATGGACCGGCAGCTTACGCATCGTGGCGCTGCCCGCTCCGTTACGGGCATGGCGGCGATACTTGCGCACGAGATCAAGAACCCCCTATCGGGCATTCGCGGAGCGGCGCAGCTTCTGGAACTGTCGGGCTCGCCCGAAGACAAGACGCTTACGCGCCTCATCTGCGACGAGACCGACCGCATCTGCAAGCTTGTGGACCGGATGGAAGTCTTCTCCGACGAGCGGCCCGTGCCGCGCGAGCCGGTGAATATTCATCTCGTCCTTGGCCATGTGAAGCAGCTCGCCACGACGGGATTTGCAAAGAACATTCGCATCCTCGAGGAATACGACCCTTCGCTTCCTCCGGTGCTGGGCGACAAGGATCAGCTCATTCAGGTGTTTCTCAATCTCGTGAAGAATGCGGCGGAGGCAATCGGCGGCGGCGACGGCGAAATCGTCCTGACGACGGCGTACCGGCCGGGCGTGCGTCTTTCCATGCCAGGGAGCCGCGACCGCGTGAGTCTTCCCCTCGAAATCTGCGTGATCGACGACGGTCCGGGTGTCCCGGCCGATCTCATGGAACACCTCTTCGATCCCTTCGTGACGACGAAGACATCCGGCACGGGTCTCGGCCTCGCGCTTGTCGCCAAGATCATCGGCGACCACGGCGGCATCGTCGAATGCGAGAGTCTTCCCCGTAAAACGATTTTCCGCGTGCTGCTGCCCATGCATACGGGCGCAACCGTGGGACATGGCGCCAGGGCGCAGGCAATGCGGCAGGTAACAGGAGAGGCCAATGGCTAGCGGAACCATTCTTCTCGCGGATGACGACGCGGCAATCAGGACCGTTCTCAATCAGGCGCTTGGTCGCGTCGGGTATGAAGTGCGCTCGACGGGTAACGCAGCGACGCTCTGGCGCTGGGTAAGCCAGGGCGAGGGCGATCTCATCATCACGGACGTCGTGATGCCGGACGAAAATGCCTTCGACCTGATCCCGCGCATCAAGCGCGCACGGCCCGAACTTCCGATCATGGTGATGAGTGCGCAGAACACTCTGAAAACGGCGATCACCGCGGCGGAGCGGGGTGCCTATGAGTATCTGCCGAAACCCTTCGACCTCAATGAGCTGATCCGCGTCGTCGACCGCGCCATGACGGCGCCGCGGGAGCCCGCCATCGCGAGGCAGCAACCGGAGGAAGACGAGAAGATTCCGCTGATCGGCCGTTCGCCGGCCATGCAGGATATCTACCGCGTTCTCGCGCGGCTAATGCAGACCGACCTCACGGTGATGATCTCGGGTGAAAGCGGCACCGGCAAGGAACTCGTCGCCCGGGCACTGCATGATTACGGCCGTCGGCGGAACGGTCCCTTCGTCGCAGTCAACATGGCGGCAATCCCCCGCGAATTGATTGAAAGCGAACTCTTCGGTCACGAGAAGGGCGCTTTTACGGGAGCAAGCCAGCGCGCCACAGGCCGCTTCGAACAGGCGGAAGGCGGCACACTCTTCCTCGATGAAATCGGCGACATGCCGATGGAGGCGCAGACAAGGCTGCTGCGTGTGCTGCAGCAAGGCGAATACACAACGGTCGGCGGACGTACCCCGATCAAGACAGACGTGCGCATCGTGGCGGCCACGAACCGCGACCTGCGGCAGCTCATCAATCAGGGGCTGTTCCGGGAAGATCTGTTCTTCCGCCTCAATGTGGTGCCGATCCGCCTTCCGCCGCTGCGCGAGCGTTCTGAGGATATTCCAGATCTCGTCCGCCACTTCCTCGGCCAGGCCGAGGATGAAGGCCTGCCGCCGAAGACCATCGACGCCGAAGGCATGGAACTGCTGAAGCGGTATCGCTGGCCGGGCAACGTCCGCGAACTCGAGAATCTCGTGCGCCGTCTTGCCGCGCTTTATACAGAAGAAACGATCGGTGCCTCCATTCTCGAGACGGAACTGGCCGAGCCCGATTTCGGCAGGCCGGCGGAACAGGCGGCCGCCGACGAGCCTCTTTCCGTCTCGGTCGAGCGGACACTGAATCGTATCTTTGCCGCCCATGGCGACGACCTGCCGCCCCCCGGCCTTTACGACCGGCTGTTGCGGGAAGTGGAAAGGCCGCTTTTCAGCATGAGCCTCGCTGCGACAAGAGGAAACCAGATCAAGGCGGCGCATCTCCTGGGCATCAATCGCAACACGCTGCGCAAGAAGATCAGGGAACTCGATATTCAGGTAATCCGTGGCCTCAAGTGAGAGGCCCAAAAGATGAAATTTCGGTTTTTCTCTGTCATATGACGGTGATGTAAACGCGCAACATTGTTGTTGATCGGTATCGCCGACAGTTGCAAAATGCGCGCTGCCGAAAGGCGGCGTGGCGTATCGGGCACAGGTAGGGCGGTAGATGTTATCCCCCGGTGCCCGTTCAATGCAGGCAGTGTCCCGGCCGCGCAGGGACTGGCATGGTACCGACAGATCAATTGAATGAGCTCCGGCAAGGCCGGGCGGCTCGCTGGGAAAGCCGGCTGTGGCGGATGTTCAGCCACCGGGGCTTCTCGGCTGCCTTGTCGATCGGTCTGGTCGTGGCCGCGATCTGCCTCGGGTCGTTCACCTATATGCTGCTGACGGGCCTGACGCCGTTCTCGCCCACGCGCGGCCTGGTCATTTCCCTCCTGCTCGCAAACCTGGCCATCGTCCTGGTGCTGGTCGGGCTCATCTTCTGGCGGGTCATCCGGATCATTCTGGCGCGGGTGAGCGGCACGGCAGGTGCCAAGCTCCACGCCCGGCTGGTGACGCTCTTTGCCATCGTCGCCGTCATGCCGGCGATCATTGTGGCCGTTTTCGCCGCCGTGACGCTCAATCGAGGCCTCGATACCTGGTTCGGCGACCGAGCCCAGACCATCATCTCGAATGCCGAGACGGTCGCCGCCGCCTATCTCAATGAACACAGGCAGGTGCTGCGCGCCGACACGCTCGCCATGGCGACGGACATCAACCGCGAGTCCGAACTTCTGGACAGCAACCCTGCCTATTTCATGACTCTGTTCAACGGCCAGATGCGCGTGCGCTCACTTCACGCCGCCTATCTGATCCGCGCGGATGGGCGCATCCTTGCAAAGGCCCGGGGCAGTGTAGACGTGGGCATGCCGGAAACGCGCTATTTCGACACGGCTCGCGCGAACGATGTAGCGCTCTTCGTCGTCGAGGATCACAACCAGATCCGCGCGCTGGTGGCACTTCCTTCCCTGGAAGGGACGTTCCTTTACGTTGCCCGGCTTGTGGATGCGCAGGTGCTCGAGCATCTGGCGGAAACGCGAGCAGCCGTCAGCGAGTACGAAAACCTCGAAAGCCGCCGCAATCAGTTCCAGGTCACTTTCGCGCTGATCTACGTGACGGTCGCGCTGATCACGCTTCTCGCCGCGATCTGGCTCGGTCTCTGGGCGGCAAATCGCATCGTCGATCCGATCTCCCGGCTCGTCGGGGCGGCCGAGCGCGTCAGTCTTGGCGATTTGCGCGCGCGCGTGCCTGTCGGCGGGACGGGAGACGAGCTCGATATGCTGAGCGGAGCCTTCAACCGCATGACCAGTCAGATCGAAAGTCAGCGGAACGACCTGATCGAGGCAAACCACCAGCTCGATGAACGCCGGCAATTCACGGAAGCAGTGCTCTCCGGTGTCAGCGCCGGCGTGCTCGGCCTCGACAATGAAGGCCGGATCACCCATGCAAACCGCGCCGCCTTGCGTTTTTTCGGTCAGACGGAATCGCAGCTTGTGGGCCGGATGCTGGAATCTGCGATTCCCGAAATGGCTGCCGCTGCGGAGGACTCGCGCGCTCATCCCGAGCGCACGGCGCAGGCGCAGATCGTGATTTCTCGCGCCGGGCAAGATCGCACCCTCAATCTGCGGGCGACCCGCGAGGTGACGGATTCAGGGCAGGGTGGCTTCGTGCTGACTTTCGACGACATTACCGAGCTGGTGCGTGCGCAGCGCACCTCCGCCTGGGCGGATGTCGCACGGCGCATTGCACATGAAATCAAGAACCCGCTGACGCCGATCCAGCTCTCGGCAGAACGCATCCGCCGGAAATACGGAAAGGAGATCGTCTCCGATCCGGATGTCTTCGAGCAATGCACACAGACGATCATCCGTCAGGTGAACGATATCGGAAGGATGGTGGACGAATTCTCCTCCTTCGCGCGCATGCCATCGGCATCCATGAAGGAAATGGAAGTGAACGAGATCCTGCGGCAGGCGGTCTTCCTTCAGCGCGTCGGACACCCCGATATCGACTACAAGCTCGATATGCCGGAAAGCTCTGTCACGCTCGAATGCGACGGCCGTCTGGTGAGCCAGGCGCTGACAAACATTCTGAAGAATGCAGCCGAAGCGATACGCGGACCGGAGGAAGATGAGACCGATGAGGAAGGCATGACATCCGCGCGGCACGCGACGCCGGGTGCGAAGATTGGACGCATTCACATCGGCCTGTTTGACGAGGAAGACAAGGTAACGATCATCGCGACGGATTCGGGCTGCGGGTTTCCCGAGGCCGACAGGTCACGTCTCACGGAGCCTTACATGACGACGCGGGCCAAGGGCACCGGCCTCGGCCTCGCCATCGTGAACAAGGTGATGGAAGACCATGGCGGCGAGTTGCTGCTCGAAGATGCGCCGCAAGGCGAAGGCTGGGAAAGCGGCGCGAGGGTGAAGCTCGTTTTTCCGAAACGCCGTGCCGCAAGAAGGCTGGCCGGCGACAATAATTTCGGCAGTGCCGCGAGCGCCGCCACGAAGGCAAGCGAAGAGGCTGTAAATGGCGTCTGATATACTGATCGTCGACGATGAAGCGGATATTCGCGAACTCGTCTCCGGCATCCTGAACGATGAAGGCTATGACACGCGGACGGCAGGCGACAGCGACAAGGCGCTCGCCGCCATCGAGGCGCGCCGGCCCGGTTTGCTGATCCTCGACATCTGGCTGCAGGGAAGCAAGCTCGACGGGCTCGAGCTGCTGGATGTCGTGCGCGACCGTCACCCTGATCTCCCGGTTGTCGTAATCAGCGGCCATGGCAATATCGAAACGGCCGTCTCCGCGATCAAGAAGGGCGCCTACGACTTCATCGAAAAGCCGTTCAAGACCGATCGGCTCATTCTCGTTGTCCGCCGCGCCATCGAGGCTTACAGGCTACGCCGCGAGAACAGCGAGCTGCGCCTGCGCGCCGGCGACGACACGACGCTTGTCGGCATCTCTCCGGCTCTTTCCCAGGTGCGGCAGACGGTGGACAAGGTGGCGCCCACCAATAGCCGTGTGCTCATCCAGGGCCCGTCCGGCTCCGGCAAGGAAGTCGTAGCCCGCCTGCTGCACGAGCGGTCGCGGCGCGTGGCGAACGCCTTTGTCGCGCTCAACGCGGCGAACATGGCGCCCGAGCGTATGGAGGCGGAGCTCTTCGGAACGGAAGAAAGCGCAGCGGGCCCGCGAAAGGTCGGCGTTTTCGAGCAGGCGCATGGCGGCACCCTGTTCCTCGATGAAGTTGCGGAGATGCCCATCGAGACGCAGAGCAAGATTTTGCGCGTTCTCGTCGACCAGACCTTCGAGCGTGTCGGCGGCAGCGCACGGGTGAAAGTCGACGTGCGCGTCGTTTCCTCCTCGAGCCGCGATCTGCTCGACGAGATTTCCAAGGGGCGCTTCCGCGAGGATCTCTATCACCGCCTCAATGTGGTGCCGATCAATGTTCCACCGCTGGCAGCGCGCCGCGAGGATATTCCTCTGCTGGTCGAACATTTCATGGCGCAGATTTCGCGAGCGACTGGCCTTCCGCCGCGTCGCGTGTCGGACGACGCCATGGCGGCGTTGCAGGCCCATGACTGGCCGGGCAATGTCCGTCAGCTCCGCAACAATATCGAACGGCTGCTGATCCTCACCTCGGGAGATCCGACCGCCGTTGTAACCGCCGACATGCTTCCTGCGGAAGTGGGGGCGTCGGCGCAGATGTCGGTCAACGGCTCGGGCGGTGAACACATCATGGCGCTCCCCCTGCGCGAGGCACGGGAGACATTCGAGCGGGAATATCTCATGGCCCAGATCAGCCGCTTCGGCGGCAATATCTCGCGCACGGCGGCCTTCATCGGCATGGAACGCTCGGCCCTCCACCGGAAGCTGAAATCGCTCGGCGTCGCCGCGGCGAACCGTCCGGACCTCCCCATCTGACGGCAGCCCGAACCGAAAGCTCCCACCATGAAAGTTATCGTCTGCGGCGCAGGACAGGTCGGCTTCGGCATTGCGCGCCAGCTTGCCGCCGAGCAGAACGACGTGACGGTGATCGATCAGTCGCCGCAACTCGTTCAGCAGATATCGGACTCGCTCGATGTGCGCGCCCTTGTAGGCCATGGCGCTCACCCGGACGTGCTGGAGCGGGCAGGCGCTTCCTCGGCAGACATGCTCATCGCCGTCACTTTCCATGACGAAGTGAACATGATCGCCTGTCAGGTGGCCCATTCGGTCTTCAACGTGCCGACCAAGATCGCGCGCATCCGCTCGCAATCCTATCTGCAGCCGGGTTTCCAGGATCTGTTCTCGCAGGACCACCTGCCGATCGACGTGATCATCTCGCCGGAGCTTGAAGTCGGTAAAGCCGTGCTGCGCCGCCTCGCGGTGCCGGGCGCCTTCGACATTCTGAATTTCGCGGATGGCAAGGTCAGCGTCGTCGGCGTGACGCTGGAAGAAGACTGCCCCATCGTCAATACACCGCTTCGCCAGCTGACCGATCTCTTTCCGGATCTCAAGTCGCGCGTCGTGGGTCTCGTGCGTAACGGCGAACTCTTCGTGCCCCAGAGTGATGATCCGATGCTGGTCGGCGACGAAGCCTATTTTGCTGCCGATGTCCGGGACGTGCGCCGCACGCTCGGCATATTCGGGCATGAGGAAGTAGCAGCAAGGCGCATCATCATTGTGGGCGCAGGCAATATCGGCCTTCATGTCGCGCAGGAGCTCGAAGCCAGCCATCCGGGAACGCGCGTGAAGCTGATCGAGCGCGACCGGGACAAGGCGGTGCAGGCCGCCGACAAGCTGAAGCGCTCAATCGTGCTGCACGGCGACGGCCTCGATCCGGAACTGCTGCAGGAAGCTGGAATTTCGGAAACGGAAACATTGGTAACGCTGACAAATGACGACCAGGCGAACATCCTTGCCTGCGTCGTTGCCAAGCGTGAGGGCTGCCAGCGCACCATGGCGCTGATCAACAACAATACCTACGAACCGCTCATGCGCTCGCTCGGCATAGACGCGTTTATCAATCCGCGCAGCGCCACCGTTTCGACTGTACTGCAACATGTAAGGCGCGGCCGCATCCGCGGGCTGCAATCCGTTCGCGACGGCGCGGCGGAGATCATCGAGGCGGAAGCGCTCGAAACGTCGACATTGGTCGGCAAGCCGCTCCGCGAGGTTGCCTTGCCGGTTGGCATTCTCGTAGGCGCCGTGATCCGCGACGGAGAGGTCATCATTCCGCGCGGCGACACCGAAATCCTCGCTGGTGACCGGGTCGTGCTTTTCGCTCGCGCCGACATGGTCAAGAAGGTTGAGCAGATGTTCCGCGTCAGCCTCGAATTCTTCTGACCTCGAAAGGCCGAACCTTGTCCCGCATCGCCTATGTTAACGGCCGTTACATTCGCCACGCCGAGGCCGCGGTTCATATCGAGGACCGGGGCTATCAGTTTTCCGACGGCGTCTATGAAGTCTGCGGCGTACGTGCCGGCAAGCTCATGGATGAGCGACTCCATCTGGAGAGGCTCGAACGCTCCCTCGCCGAACTGAAGATCGCTCTGCCGCTCAGCCTCTCCGCATTGCGCCTCGTCATGCGCGAAGTACTGAGGCGCAATCATGTGAAAGACGGGCTCGTCTATCTGCAGATCACCCGAGGCGTGGCCCCGAGAGATCATCCCTTTCCGCAAAAGCCTGTGCGCCCGGCGCTTGTCGTCACGGCGAAGCGGCTTAGCACCGAGCGGATCGCGGCAGCGGTCGAAAAGGGCGTTGCCGTCGTCACAATGCCGGACATCCGCTGGGGCCGCCGCGACATCAAATCGGTGTCGCTGCTGCCCAATATTCTTGCGAAGCAATCTGCGCGCGACGCTGGCGCCTATGAGGCATGGCTCGTGGACCCGGAGGGCAATGTCACCGAAGGCTCCTCGACCAATGCCTGGATCGTGGACAAGGAGGGCCGCCTCGTGACCCGGCCCGCCGGGCCCGACATTCTGAACGGCGTCACCCGGCTTGTGCTTCTTCAGGCGGCGCGCGGCGAAGGCATTGAGGTTGTTGAGCGGGCCTTCACGCCAGATGAGGCTAAATACGCCCGGGAAGCCTTCATCAGCGCTTCCTCGGCGGTCCTCATTCCGGTCGTTTCGATAGACGGGACCTCGGTCGGAAATGGGGCGCCGGGCTCCCTTTCAATGCGCCTCCGCGAGGCTTACATGAAGTATTGCGAGCTGACCTGAACGCTCCGGCCCCGGAAAACACAAAATCGGCATAAAACCCATGCAAATTGCAGGTGCGAATGCAATTTCGCACTTGCAGCATGAATTGAAACGCCTGACTGTAAGGATTGAGAGCCGCAGCCAGATTCCCGGTCCCGGGAATCCGTGCAAACAAAAAGCCGGGCCCCGGCGGTGAAGGTCCGGCCCCACGAACTTTGAAAAATGGGGCTTACCCATGGAAAAGACTCATAACCTTCAGGACACGTTCCTGAACCACGTCCGCAAGAACAAGACGACCCTGACAATCTTCCTCGTCAACGGCGTCAAGCTTCAGGGCGTGGTGACCTGGTTTGATAACTTTTGTGTGTTGTTGCGCCGGGACGGACATTCGCAGCTCGTGTACAAGCATGCGATATCGACCATCATGCCGGCCCAGCCCGTTCAGCTCTTCGAGCCTGAAGGAAACGGGGATGAGGCCTGAGCTTTCTCAGGCAAGAGAACCGATTGACGGAAGACCAAGACGACCACATTGAGAGCAGGCGGGCTTCGGGCGGATTCCAGATGTCGCCGAAGGAGCCGACGCGTGCCTTCGTCCTCGTGCCTTGGCTGAAATCGGCGGCACAGAAGGCGAAGCGGGAGGAGGGCGGCAGCCGTTCGCCCGAGTCCCGCCTCGAAGAAGCTGTAGGCCTTGCCGCTGCCATTTCGCTCAATGTCGTGGGCAGCGCCGTGGTGCCGCTCTCGACGCCACGCCCGGCCACTCTGCTCGGCGAAGGCAAGGTCGAGGAGCTGAAAGGCCAGCTTGCCGAACTCCGCGTGGAACTCGTGGTGGTGGACGGACCGCTGAGTCCGGGCCAGCAGCGCAATCTCGAAAAGGAATGGAAGGTCAAGGTGCTGGACCGCACCGGCCTCATTCTCGAGATTTTCGGCGAGCGCGCCCGCACCCGCGAAGGTGCGCTGCAGGTCGAGCTTGCCCATCTCAATTATCAGAAGACGCGGCTGGTGCGGAGCTGGACCCACCTTGAGCGTCAGCGCGGCGGCTTCGGCTTCCTCGGCGGTCCCGGCGAAACCCAGATCGAGGCGGACCGCCGCATGATCCAGGAGCGCATCACCAAGATCGAGCGCCAGCTTGAAACCGTGACGCGCACCCGCGAGCTCCACCGCAAGAAGCGCCGCGAAGCCCCATATCCGATCGTTGCCCTGGTCGGCTACACCAACGCCGGAAAATCGACCCTGTTCAACCGGCTGACCTCGGCCGGCGTCTTCGCGGAGAACCTGCTCTTCGCGACGCTCGACCCGACCATGCGCGCCCTGGAACTGCCGAGCGGCCGGAAGGTGATCCTGTCCGATACGGTGGGCTTCATCTCCGATCTGCCAACGCATCTCGTGGCCGCGTTCCGCGCGACGCTGGAAGAAGTGCTCGAAGCCGAAATCATCCTCCATGTCCGCGATGCCTCGCATGAGGAAACGGCGATCCAGAAGAAGGACGTCGAGGAGGTGCTGGCATCGCTCGGTGTGACGAAGGAAAGCGCGGCGGAGAACGGCCAGCAGGTCGTCGACGTGCTCAACAAGATCGATCTTCTGCCGGATGAGGAGCGCGAGGCCGCCGTCAATCTGGCCGCGCGCGAAAATCTGACGGTTGCCGTATCCGCGATAACCGGGGAGGGCGCCGACCGGCTTCTGGCGCTGATCGACAGCCTCATCCTGGATGAGGAGCGGCCGGTCCATTTCGATCTTCCCTCGAGCGAGGGCGAGGCGATCGCCTGGCTTCACGCCAATGCACATGTGCGCGCACGCTCCGACGACGATGAAGGTGTGGTCCATCTCGATCTCGGCATGACGCCGATCGTGGCAGGGCGGTTCGAGAAACGTTTTCCCGATCTCGCAAAATCGCTTGGTCAAGCGGCTGCCGCGGCGGCGGCGCAATAGAGATGGACCGGTTCGCCGAAGATGTTTCCGCGTTGATGCGCGAAATTGCGGCACGGGAAATCATGCCGCGCTTCCGCGCCCTGGCGGACCACGAAGTCGAAGAGAAGGAGAAGGGCGATCTGGTTACGGTCGCCGACCGCGCCTCGGAAGAATGGCTGACGCCGAAACTTGAAGCCCTGCTCCCAGGGTCCCACGTGCTGGGCGAAGAGGCCGCCGCCGCCGATCTCTCTCTTATGTCGCTTCTCGATCGCGACACGCGGCTCTGGACCGTCGATCCTGTCGACGGTACGGCGAACTTCGTGGCGGGAAAGGAGACGTTCGGCGTCATGCTCTCGCTGATTGAGAAAGGCGAGGTAACGCATGCCTGGATCTACCTGCCGGTAACGAACGAGTTTGGAGTAGCGTCGAAGGGCGGCGGTGCCTGGTGGTATGACGCCTCCGGCGCTGTGCAACTCCAGGCGGGTGCTTCACCGCATGAGCCTGCCGCGCAATCGGCAAGTTTCTATGTCCGCTTCATGCCGGATGAGTGGAAGGGGGCGATCAGCGCCCATTCGGCCGGGATCGGAAGGTCGTCGGCTTATCTCTGCTCGGCGGTCGACTACACCAATGTCGCACGCGGGCGACATGACTTCGTCACTTATCACCGGATGCTGCCCTGGGATCATGCGCCGGGCTCGTTGATCTTGCGCGAGGCAGGCGGCGTCGTGCGCGACATGGAAACCGGGATGGACTACGCCCCGCGAAATCTCAAGGGCCCGCACCTCGTGGCCCGCGATGAAGAAAGCTGGCAGCGCACGGCGGAAGCGATCCGGGCTTTGCGCGGGCATCTCTAGCCCTCGCGCTCTTCGCGCTTCGCCTCGTTCCAGAGCGCGTCCATCTCCTCAAGCGTGGACTCCTCGGGCCGCTTGCCTGCCGCCGCGAGCAATTCCTCGATCCGCCCAAAGCGACGGCGGAACTTTGCATTGGCGCGCCTGAGGGCGGCTTCCGGGTCAATCTTCATGTGCCGGGCGAGATTGGCATAGACGAAGAGCAGATCGCCCATCTCGTCCTCCAGCCGGTCGGGATCGCCGCCTTTTGCGATCTCGGCCGAGAGCTCCAGCATCTCCTCGTTCAGCTTGTCGATGACGAGGCTTGTCTCCGGCCAATCGAAGCCGACCCGCGCGGCGCGGTTCTGAAGTTTCACCGCGCGGACAAGAGCGGGAAGGGCAAACGGCACATCGTCGAGGATGCTTGCCTGCACAGCGCCTTTTGCCGCCTTTTCCTGGGCCTTGATCTCGTCCCAGCGGCTCTTCACCTCGCCGGCAGTCCGCTCTCCTTCGTCCCCGAAAACATGTGGGTGACGGCGGATCATCTTGGCGGAAATAGCGTCCGCCACGTCATCGAAGGCGAAGAGGCCCGCTTCCTCTGCCATCCGCGCATGGAACACGACCTGCAGCAATAGATCGCCGAGTTCGTCCTTGAGATCATCCATGTCGCCACGCTCGATCGCGTCGGCGACCTCATAGGCTTCCTCGATCGTATAGGGCGCGATGGAGGCGAAATCCTGCTCGAGATCCCAGGGGCATCCGCCTTGCGGGTCGCGAAGCCGCGCCATGATCGCGAGCAGCCGGTCGATGGCACGGTCAGCCAACTTCGTGCTCCCTAGTCGCCTGAGCGATCGACGATACCGCCCGCGGAGCCGACCTGCACCACGGCAGCCGCCGCATCACTCGCATCATGCGGCTTGTGGTCGCCTTCGAGCGCCCGGATTTCTCCGCGAAGTCTTTCCTGCGCAGCTTTGTCGAGGGGAAAGCCCCACATGACGGCGGCAGCCGCCAGCATGGTCAGGGCGGGCAGCGTGACATACATCGCCATGAACTGATTGAGCGTTTCGGGCGAATTGCCCCCGCCGGGCATGAAGCCGATATAGTCGAGGATCGGATAGGTGATGCCGACGGCAAGTGCCGCGCCGATTTTCGCCGTCATGGTAAGCAGCGAATAGTAGAGCCCCGTGCGGCGCTGGCCGGTCTTCAGGTAATCGGTGTCGATCACATCCGCCATGATCGAGCGCAGCAGGAACGATCCCGCGCCATAGGCGATGCCGTAAAGCGAGTTGCCGAGGAAGAGCCACCAGAATTCGCCACGCGGAAAGAAGATGACGAGCGGCAGCGACACGGCGCCATAGACCATGGCGATGGCGAGAGTCTTGTGCTTGCCGGCCATATGGCTGAGACGAATCCAGAATGGAATGCCGACAAAGCCGAAAATGAAATAGACGAGCAACAGCAGGCTCGCATGGCGGGGCAGTTCCATCACATGGATCGCAAAGAAGATATAGAGCGACCCGGTGATGGCGGGTGCGATATTGACCAGCAGGTCGGCAAACAGCACGCGCTGCAGCAGCCTGTTGCGCGCGATGATCGCCCAGGCTTTTTGCCAAGGGATTTGCGCTTGCGGAGCCCTCTTGAATTCCGGCGCTTTCCAGACGGCCAGCCCCACCGTGATCGGCAGCAGGATCAGGATGAACCAGCCCATTGCCGCAACCTTCTCGCGGCCGCCGGCGCCATCCTCCGCCAGCATCTCGATGATGGCAGGCAACGCAAGCACGGTGAACATGCCGAGGATCAGCAGGAATTCGCGCGCACCCTGAATGGTCGAGCGTTCATCATAGTCTTCGGAGAGCTCGGCGCCCCATGACATGTGGGAAATGGTGAGCAGCGTCCAGCCGATATAGAGCACGAACATCCAGACCGCGAGATAGACCCATGTAACCGGCGGGCTCGGCATGAAGAGCATGTAGCCGGAAATGAGCAGGATCGGCGTCGAAAGCACGATCCAGTGCCGCCGCCGTCCCCAGCGGCTCGGAAAACGGTCGGACACCATGCCGAGGACCGGATCGGTGAACACGTCCCAGAAGCGTGCCAGCATGAAGATCGTGCCGGCAACCGTGAGGCCGAGGCCCATCTCATGGCCGTAAAAGGGAGGCAGGTAGACGACGATAGGCAGGCCAAGCGCCGCCATCGGAATTGAGGGCAGGGCATAGGCGCCCATCTGCCAGCGTGTGACATTCTTCCGGTGTTGCATTTCTTCCCCTGGCTGCCGACGCCGATACTGCTCGCGCCCTTTTGCGGGCGTCGTATTGATTATTTGTCAGCGCCGCTAAGGAACCCGATTGCCCGGCGATTGTCTACGCTTTTCGCTACGGAAAATGTGGTTTTCGGAGCGGTCCGTTCCGTCAGGCGAAGTTCTCGTCGGCGACGAAGGGGTTGGTCCGCCGTTCGACTCCAAAGGTCGAGAGGGGGCCGTGTCCTGGAACGAAGGTGACATCATCGCCAAGCGGCCAGAGCCGTTCGCGGATCGATTGGACAAGCGCGCCATGATCGCCGCGAGGGAAGTCCGTCCGTCCTATCGACCCCTGGAACAGCACATCGCCGACCAGCGCCAGCCGTGACGGTTCATGGAAAAACACCACATGGCCGGGCGTGTGGCCGGGGCAGTGGACGACATCGAGCGTGAGCCCGGCGACCTCGACCTTGTCGCCATTCTTGAGCCAGCGGTTCGGCCTGAAGCTGCCCACGGCGCCGAAGCCGTACTTTGCGGCTTGGTCCGGCAAGGCTTCGATCAGGAAAAGGTCGTCTTCATGCGGACCCTCGATCGGCACGCCGAGCTCCTTCGCAAGATCGCCGGCCGCTGCTGCATGGTCGAGATGACCATGGGTCAGCAGGATCTTTTCGATGGTTACGCCGGCTTCCGCAGCCGCGGCCTTGATCCGCGGAAGATCGCCGCCCGGATCGCTGACGGCGCCGCGCATATTGTCATCGTTCCAGATCAGCGTGCAGTTCTGCTGAAACGGCGTTACGGGAAGAATTGCGGCTTTCAGAGCCATCTGCGTGACCTGTCTCTTGTAAGTATCGATAGGGGCGAACCTAGGACAAATGCCGTTGATTTGAAATGCGGCAGCTCAAGGACGTCGCGAGGGGAACTCGGGGTCATTCCCCCGGTTGAGGCACGAGATTTCTGCCAGCCACCAATGGGGAGACCACCGTGACATCCTTTCGAACTGCCGCCCTTGCATCCGCCGCTTGTCTGGCCGCATCGCCTGCCATGGCTTTGCAGGAGTCCGTGACCGCCGGAAACTACACGCTTCAGGTCGAGACGGTCGTCGAAGGACTGGAGCATCCCTGGGGGATGGCCTTCATCTCCGAGGACCGTTTCCTCGTGAGCGAACGCAACAGCGGCACCATTCGCGTGGGGAGCGCTGCCGGCGGCATTTCCGAGCCGGTCTGGACCGCGGAAGACATGTTCCGCTACGAAGGCGAGACGAACCGCAGCCAGGCCGGGCTTTTCGACATCGTGCTTCATCCCGAATTCGCCTCGAATGGCTGGGCCTATATCAGCTATTCGCGCGAAACCGATCGCGGCGCCGCCATTGCCGTTATCCGCGCCCGCGTCGTCCAGGACAGCGACGGCACGCGCCTCGAGGATGTCGAGGACATTTTCGTCATGAAGGAAGAAGACCAGGATTCGAGCGGCCTGCATTTTGGCGGACGCATGGCCTTCGATCCCTCCGACAATTCGCTCTTCCTGTCGATCGGCGAGCGTCGGAACATTTCCCGGGCCCAGGATGCGTCCGATCAGGCCGGATCGATCCTCCGGATGACGGAAAGCGGCGAGCCGCACGAAGCAAACGCACGATTTGAGGTCGAAGACGAGGAGGGCGAGTCCGACCCTTATCTCTTCTCCATAGGTCACCGGAATGTTCAGGCTCTGGGGGTCAACCCCGTCACCCAGGAACTTTGGGCCGTCGATCACGGGCCTCAGGGCGGTGATGAGATCAATCTGGTAGCGGCCGGAAACAACTACGGCTGGCCCTTTGTCACAGGCGGCAAGGACTATTCGGACGCGCCGCTCGGCGTGGGGGACGGGATGGAAGGCATGACGCCGCCGGCGCACGTCTTCGAGAAAACCAAGGCTCCGTCGGGGCTGACCTTTATTCCTGAAGGAACCGATTATGAGGATTGGTCTGGCGACATGCTCATCGGTGCCATGCATGCCGAAGCTGTCGTGCGCGTGCGTATCGAAGATGGCGCGGTCGCCGGGACCGAAACAATCGAAATCGGCCGGCGCATACGTGACGTGCAGCTCGGCCCGGATGGCCACATCTGGTTGCTGACCGAGCACTCCGACGGACAAGTGCTGCGGCTCGCACGCGCCGCTGATTGAGCGGAGGGGTGCTGGTCCGCAAGGCTTGGAACTTCTGTATTAAATAGCCGATAATATATATTATGGAGAAAATATTATATGCCTCGGCGGGTTGGCCCGTTCTTTGGGGGCAACAACGATCCGGTCAGGCAAAAGGCTTTTGTAACAGCGGCTTACCTTCGTCCATTTCCGCCACACATGAGGTCATTTCGGGGTATTTCGCCAGGACGTCGAACCGCGTGACGTTTGGATAGTTGTAACCGGATCGGGTTGCCTGGGGGCATCGACAGTCTGGAGGATCATTCCCATGACGCAGCTGAAGAAGATACTTCTCGCAGGTACGGCAAGCTTCGCGCTGATCGCGTCGCCCGTGCTGGCAAATGACCTGCTCGGCAACACCACTGGCGCCGTCTCGGGTGCTGTCCCGGGCGGAGCCGCTTCCGGCGGCGTGGCTGGCGATGCTTCCGTAGACTCGCGCATGGACGCCGCCGGCACGAACGCAGGCTCCCCCACCGGCCTTTCGGTTGGCGCCAAGGGCGGTGCATCGGTATCGGGTACCGGTGCGGCTAACCCTGGAGCGGTTCAGAACACCGTCAACAATGCCCAGGGTACAGTCCGTGGCGCGGCGGACACCGCCACCGGGGCCGTTTCGGGCCTCGCCGGAGCCGGCAAAGGCGCCGTCAGCAGCGATACCGAGGCGGAATTGGGTGGCATCGGCGGGAGCGTCTCCGGCGGCGGCACCGCGCAGGCTGAAGGCGACATGGCACCGGTTCCCGATATTGACCCGGCGGCCAGCCTCGCCCAGTTGGGCTACAGCGACATCGAGCCGGTGGAAGGCGCAGCATCGGCGGGAGGTGAATCTGAATTCACTGCCACCAACCCGGATGGCGAGCCGGTGAAAGTCGTCGTCGACGGGCGCACCGGGATGGTCCTCAACGAGCAGGCGGAATAATCCCGGCTCACACATTTCGTCAGGACACGGAGGGTGCGATACGCCGAGAGCGTGTTGCGCCCTCTTCTCTTTTTGGTGCTGCAGATTATGGGATTTCGTCACATCGCGGCCACATCCGGGGCAGTTTCTTGATACGGTGAACCGTTTGGCTTCCGGGACGTTGTATGGGTATCGCAGCAACGACAGGGCTGCACAACTCTTCTGGAGGAACATGACCATGACGAACTTCAAGAAGCTCCTTCTCGCCGGTACCGCCAGCCTTGGCCTGATCGCCGGTCCCGCGCTTGCCGCGGACATGGATCAGCCCGCCGGCGCCGACGCGCAGATGGAAGGCGCCGTGGAGCTCTCCCCGGCCGGTGACGCGGAAACCTCGCTCCAGGCTCTCGGCTATACGGATATCGAGCCGGTCGAAGCTGAAGGCGACGCTTCCGAGGATGGTGTGCAGCGCTTCAACGCCACCAACATCGATGGCGACCGCGTGACGGTGGAGTTCGACTCGAACTCCGCAACGGTGATCGGCGAAGAGCCGGCCTACTAATCCCGTCTCCGGGATGTGACGAGCGGCGCGGAAGTTTCGGCTTCCGCGCCGTTCTCTTTTGCGCGCAGCGTTCTGCACAGTGTTGATTCACACTGTCCGATTTTCTGACAATGTTCCCCGTCGTCGGGAGCGGTTTCAGGCACTGAAGCGTTTATGGTGAGGGTGCATGGGGACGGATCAAGGGAGACAAGTCTCATGCAGAAGATCAGAAAGCCGTTTCTTGTTGCCGCCGCTGCGGCCGGTATCGCCGCCGCGCCCCTTTCGGCGCTGGCCGATACGCTGGTTGTTGTGCAGGGTGGTCCTGCGGTCGGCGCCGCAAGCGACACCTATGTCGATCCGGCAAGCGGCACGGTGACCACGACCACCGTGACCACGACAACGACAGGTGCGCTTGTCGGCAACACGATGGACCTCGTCGATCCGATCGCCTGGCTTGAGGAGAAAGGCTATCACGGCGCCGAACGCGTGCCCGGTGTTACGCTCGAAAGCGAAATGGCCTTCCATGCTGCAAACCGCATGGGTGAACCGGTGAAACTAATCGTCGACAAGCGCACCGGCGAAATCACGCGTGAAACCTATCTGCGCAAGCTCGACAAACCGTCGAAACAATAAGTTCCATCGCGCGCTGAAAAGTCAGGCCCGCCATCTGTGTGATGCGCGGGCCAGGCTTTTTCGTCCTGCCGGGCGTAATCGGCCCTCCTCCCATTGACCCATCCTCCCGCCGCCCCAGTTCGCTTCTATGGGTGGTGACGTGGGACCGAGATACAGACTGGAGGACGATCAATGAAATCCTGGACCAAGTCCCTTCTCGCAGGCACTGCCGTTTTTGCTCTCGCGGCTTCGCCCGCCCTTGCGCAGGACGCAGGCGGTGCTGGCGCCGGCGCCACGGGAACCATCGATGGAACGACCGGAACGCCGGGCACGACAGGTGGCGTGACGGGCGACGTCGATGGCACCATGGGCGGCACCACCGGCACGACGGGCGGCGCATCGGGCTCGGTTGACGGCACGATGGACGGCACCACGGGCGCCACCGGCACGACCGGAACCACTGGAGCGACGGGTACGGGAGCAGCCGGCACCGGAGCCACAGGCGCAACGGGCGGCGCGGGCACGACAGGAACGACCGGCACGGTCGACGGCGTTACCGGCGGCGCGACCGGGTCCGACGTGACGACCCACCTTCTGACGCAGCGCGGCTACACCGATATTCGCCCGAGCGAAGGGGCCGCCGCAGCCGACGGCAGTGCCTTCACGGCATTCGACACTCACGGCAACAAGGTCGAAGTCGTCGTAAATCCTGCGACGGGAGAAATCCTCCGCGAGACGCGGACGCAGACGAAAAACCAGTAAGCACGAAGTCTTGCTGCGATTTGGCCCGGGCGCGTTCAGCGTGTCCGGGCCATTTCATGTTCAGAGTTCGAATTCGACCGTCATGCCGTCATAGGCGGGTTCGACACCTGTCGGCAGTTCGCCTTTCAGCCGGCCATAGTCCAGGTCGACATGCATATTGGTGAGGATGCCCTGCGGCACCCTCGCCCGCTTCAGCCATTCGAGCGCCATGTCGACATGAGCATGCGTCGGGTGTGGCGCATAGCGCAGCGCATCCACGATCCAGCAATGAATTCCGTCTAGTAGCGCGAAACTCTCATCCGGAATACCGACTGCATCCGCCGAATAGGCGAAGGGTCCGAAACGGAATCCGAGCGAACGGATATTGCCGTGATCCTGGTCGAACGGCAGTGCGGTGATGGTGCCGCCGGGCCCGTCGATTCGGATCGGCTTGCCGGGACTCTCGATCATGTGATCGTTGAGGATCGCGGGATAACCCGAGCCCGGCTTCTCCCGAAAGCAATAGCCGAAACGCGTAAGCAGCGTGTCGGCGGTCGGTGCGTCCATCCAGCAATCGACCCGGCGGCGCTTGTTGATCGCGAGCATCCGCAGATCGTCGATCCCGTGGCACTGGTCGGCATGGTCATGCGTGAAGAGCACAGCATCGACCCAGCCGGTCTTTGCGTCGATCAGCTGGTCGCGCATGTCGGGCGACGTATCGACCAGCACGACGGTCTTTTCGTTCGGGTCCTTGTCCCATTGCTCAACGAGCAGCGAGCAGCGCCGTCGCCGGTTCTTCGGCTCTTCCGGGTCGCAGGCGCCCCAGAACGGCCCGCCAATGCCCGGCCGCGGAACGCCGCCTGAGGAACCGCATCCAAGGATCGTCGCGCGCATCTTCATGCCCGGCGCACAGCCTCCGCCGGTACTCTGCTGAAAAGCCTGAGGAAATTGGCCGTCGTCGCCTCGGCGAGTTCCGCAGCGCTGACGCCTTTCACCTCGGCGAGCCTTTCCGCGGTGTGGACCACAAAGCTCGGCTCGTTCCGCTTGCCGCGCTTCGGCACCGGCGCGAGATACGGCGCATCGGTTTCGACCAGCAGCCGGTCCATCGGCACTTTCGCCGCCGTCTCGCGCAATTCCACGGCGTTCTTGAAGGTGAGAATACCGGAAAGCGAGATGTAAAGTCCGATTTCAAGAGCCTTTTCCGCGAGTTGCGGGCCGGAACTGAAGCAATGAAGAAGCCCCGGAAAGGTGCCCTTCCCCATTTCCTCAGCCAGAATCTCGCCCGTGTCTTCATCCGCGTCGCGCGTATGCACGACAAGCGGCAATCCCGTTTCGCGCGCGGCGGCGATATGGGCGCGGAAGTTCCGCTGCTGCGCCTCGCGCGGGGAATGCTCGTAGAAATAGTCGAGCCCCGTCTCGCCAATGCCGACGACCTTGGGATGCTTCGCCATTTCAACCAAGGTCGCCGTGTCGGTTTCGGGCTCGCTCGCCGCTTCATGCGGGTGGATGCCGACCGTGCAATAGACATGGGGAAACCGCTCCGCCACCGCCCTCACCCGGTCGAACTCGCTGACCTTCGTGGAAATGGTGAGCATGAGCCCGACGCCCGCACCATGCGCCCGCGCGACGACCTCCTCGACCTCCGGGCCGAAATCCGGGAAGTCGAGATGACAATGGCTGTCGATGAGGACGGGCAGCGGCATCAGGAAGCGGCCTCCGGCTCCACATACCGCGGGAACACACCTTGCGGTGCCGGCAGCGGCGTGCCGGGCTTCAATGCGCTTTGCGGGCCGAGCGCGGCAAAGCTCCGCTCGCCCGGTCCAAGCGCCAGCTGATCCAGCATCTTCGCCGCCGAGTCCGGGACCACCGGCTGCACCAGAATGGCGATATGCCGGATCGCCTCGGCCAGAACATAAAGCACCGTGGCCATCCGCTCTGGATCGGTCTTCTTGAGCGCCCAGGGCGCCTGCTCGTCGATATAGCGGTTGGCATCGCCGCAGACGGACCAGATCGCCTCGAGCCCCTTGTGGAAGAGCTGTGCATCGAACTCGGCGCGTACCCGCTCAAGCAGCCCATGCGCCTTGCCGAGCAGCGCATTGTCGGCCTCGGTAAAGGCACCCGGCTGCGGCACGGCCGCGCCGCAATTCTTCGCGATCATCGAGAGCGAGCGCTGCGCCAGGTTGCCGAGATCATTCGCAAGGTCGCCATTCGTGCGGTGAACGATCGACTTGTGCGAGAAATCGCCATCGCTTCCGAATGGCACTTCGCGCAGCAGGAAATAGCGCGATGCATCGAGCCCGTAGGTCGAAACCAGATGGTCCGGCGCGATCACATTGCCGAGCGACTTCGACATCTTCTGGCCCTCGACTGTCCACCAGCCATGCGCGAAGACGCGCTTCGGCGTGTCGAGGCCCGCTGCCAGCAGGAAAGCCGGCCAATAGACGGCGTGGAAGCGCAGAATGTCCTTGCCGATCATGTGCAGATCGGCCGGCCAATAGCGCTTGTAGGCCTCGTTGCCGGTATCGGGATAGCCGACCGCCGTCATGTAATTTGTCAGCGCGTCGAGCCAGACATACATCACGTGCTTCTCGTCGCCGGGCACCTGCACGCCCCAGTCGAAGGTCGTGCGGCTGATCGACAGATCGTGGAGCCCGCCCTTCACGAAACTCACCACCTCGTTCCGCCGCGCGGCAGGCGCGATGAAGTCGGGGTTCGCCTCATAGAATTTCAGCAGCGGCTCGGCCCAGGCCGACAGTTTGAAGAAATAGGAGGGCTCCTCCACCCACTCGACCTCGGCGCCTGTCGGCGCGATCTTCTTGCCGTTCGGTCCTTTGGTGAGCTCATCCTCGCCGTAAAAGGCCTCGTCGCGCACCGCGTACCAGCCCGAATAGGAACCGAGATAGATATTGCCGCTGGCTTCCAGCTTCTTCCAGAGATCCTGGCAGGCTGCCGCATGGCGCGGTTCGGTGGTGCGGATGAACTGGTCGTTCGTGTAGTTCATCGTCTGGCAGAGATCGCGGAAGTTTTGCGACACGCGATCGGTGAAAGCCTGCGGCGTCACACCGGCAAGCGCCGCCGCCTTTTCCACCTTCTGCCCGTGTTCGTCGGTCCCCGTCAGGAACATCACGTCATAGCCATCGAGCCGCTTGAACCGCGCGAGCACATCGCAGGCAAGCGTCGTATAGGCGTGGCCGATATGAGGCACGTCGTTCACGTAGTAGATCGGTGTCGTGACGTAAAAGGCTTTGGGAGCCGTCATTTACTCATCCGCTCAGAAGTAAAGAGCGCCGGGCTTACGCTCCGGCGCGTTCGCTCGCGGCCGCTTCGAGCATCGAAAAAGCGTTCAGGATCACGAGCTTGCGATCCGTGTTCAAGGCTTCGCCGCGGGCCGTGGATTGGACGATCTTTTCCCATACCTCGACCCAGCGATCAAGGTTGCCAAGGGCGGCGAGACGGGCCATCGCGGCCCCCTCGCCCGGCACGATGTCCTGCCCGGCATCGAGCCCGGCGCCGGCCCGGATCAGCCGCTGCAGCCAGTGCGTGATGAGCTCGATCATGGTCTCATAGTCGCTGTCCGCTCCCTTGCGGCCCGCCTTGTCGGCAAGCGCGTGAACGGCGGCCACGTCGAGGCGCGGCAAGGCGGTGAGGAGTGCGGCGACATCCTTGTAGAGATCGAGCCCGCCGCCCTCGGCGAGCGACAGCGCCCTGCCCGCGCTCCCTTCGGCAAGTTGAGCGATTTGCCTGCGCTCTTCATCCGTCGGACCCGCGCTCTTGCGCTTCTTGCCTGTGTCCGGCAGTTCCGACTCCGCCATCAGGTCTTCGATTTCGCTTTCCTCAAGCGGCGTCATGCGCAGCATCCGGCAGCGCGACCGGATCGTGGGCAACAAGCGCCCCGGCTGATGCGAAAGCACCAGAAAGAGCCCGTTCGCGGGCGGTTCTTCAAGTGCTTTGAGAAGTGCATTCGCCGCGTTCACGTTCATTTCGTCGGCGCTGTCGATCACAACGACGCGCCATGCGCCGCGCTCCGTGGCCGTCAGCCCGAAGAAATGACCGATGCGGCGAACTTCATCCACGGTGATCACGGTCTTCAGTTTCTTCGTCTTGTCGTCCCATGGGCGCCGCACCGTGAGCAGGTTCGGGTGGCTTCCGGCGGCCACCTGGTGGAAGACCGGCGAGTTTTCCGGCACCGACAGATCGCGCGCTCCTGCGGCGCGCGCAATCTCAGCCGTCCCGTAATGCAGAGCAAACCGGGCCATGCGATAGGCGAGCGTCGCCTTGCCGATACCCTTTGGCCCGGTCAGGAGCCAGGCATGCTGCATCCGGCCGCTCATGAAGGCCTCGAAAAGCGCCCGCTCGGCCTCCGCCTGCCCGGCAAGCCGCGACACCTCCCGTGGATGCGGGAAATGGCCCAGCCGGTCGCTTTCGGGAATCTCTGTCTCGCTCATGCCCCTTGGTAGCACGGGGCCCTGCGCGGTCGCGAGCGTCTTAACGCGCCTCGATATTGTCCCGGCGCTCGGCCACGCGGTTCTTGGGACGCTGGACAGCGGCGGCGAGGACATTCACCTGCTCGTTCAGATCGGCAGCCAGCGGATCGACATGCTCGTTGTTGACCACGACCTCGTAATAGAGGTGATTGCCGGTCGCGAGGCCGGTCATGCCGACATAGCCGATCACATCGCCCTTCTTCACTCCGGCGCCGGGGCGGATGCCTGGCGCAAAGCCGGACAGATGCGCGTAGAAAGTTTCGACATGGTCCGAATGCTTGACTGTGACGAGCTTGCCGTAATTGCCGCGCCAGCCAGCCCGACCGACGATGCCGTCCTCGGTCGCATAAACGGGCGTGCCCTTCGGCGCGGCGTAATCCACGCCCCGATGGAAGCGCTTGTCCTTCAAGACGGGATGCGTGCGCCAGCCGAAGCCAGAGGTCATGCGCGCTTTGGAGATGTCGATGGGGTCCCCGAAATGGAGGCCGCGCTGGGGAAAGGCGGCAGCGGCGCGTTCTGGCTTCGCCATCGGGATGACGTAGCCGAGCGCCGCGAGTTCGGTTGCGGCGTCAATCGCATGGGCCGGAACCGGAGAGAAGAAGAAAGCAGAGGCGAGAAACGAGAAGGCCACCGGAAGGGTCGATCGGCCAAAGGAAATCCGGTGTCGTCGTTTCATCGGCGATCCATCTTCTTTTATTGACCCGGCATCGGTGCGGGGCCCTGTTCCACAGGAGCTATAAGGCCCGTGTTCTATAGTCGAGGGAGGGCCCGAGGGCAAACCCGATTAACTCTGATTTGCCGCGGCAATCCGTGAAAATTAAATGACATCACACAGGGAGGCGTTCGCCGGCCGCAGCCCAGATGGCCGCCGCAACAGCATCCTCATCGCGCGCTGCATCGATGACGGCACACCGCTCCGGTTCATTTTTGGCAATGTCGAGAAAGGCTTGGCGCAGAGTCTGGTGAAATTCCAAATTCATGCGTTCATAGCGGTCCTCGCCGTCATTCGCCCTCCGGTGGGCCCGGGCGAGCCCGGCCTCCGGCGGAAGGTCGAGGATGAGCGTCAAATCCGGCATGTCGGCGCCGACCACCAGGGCGCGAAGGCGGGCGATGAATTCCTCGCCAAGCCCCTGCCCCACGCCCTGATAGGCCATGGTCGAATCGACGAACCGGTCGGAAATCACCCAGTCGCCGCGCGCCAGCGCAGGGCGGATCGTCCGCGCAAGATGTTCCTCGCGGGCCGCGAAGTGAAGTAGCGCTTCAGTGCGCGCCGTCCACCGGCCCGGATCGCCCTTCACCAGAAGTTCCCGGATATCTTCCGCCCCCGGGGCGCCGCCCGGTTCGCGCGTGACGACAACGCGGTGGCCCGCCGCTCCGAGCTTCGCCGCAAGCCGCTTCACCTGCGTGGATTTTCCGGCACCCTCGCCGCCTTCAAGCGTGATGAAACGCCCGCGCGCCACGCCGCTAGCTGCCGAGGATCATATGCTTCAGCGCGCTCATCGCACGGCTGAAAATCCCCTGCCGCTCCACTGCCGCGCCAGCAACCAGCGGATATTTCTTGGCAGGCATATCCGGTGCCTCGATCTTCAGGACGCCGATCTCTTGCCCGAGTTCGACCGGCGCCCGGACGGGCGTGTCATAGACGACGCTCACCTTCATGTCCTTGCGTTGAGTGGGCGACATGATCGTATTGATATCCGTCCGGCTGACGAGCGGAACTTCCGCATAGGTACCCTGCCAGACGGGTGCATTGTCCACCGGCGCATTGGCCTCGAACAGCTTGTAGGTCTTGAAGGAGCGGAAGCCCCAATCCATCAGACGCACGCTTTCATCCGCACGTGCCTTTTCGCTCTGCAGCCCGTTCACCACGAGTATGAGACGCTGATTGCCGCGCTTGGCCGATGAGACGAGTCCGTAGCCGGCGGCCTGGGTGTGCCCGGTCTTCAGCCCGTCAACGGTCGGATCGAGATAGAGCGCCGGATTGCGGTTGCCCTGGCGGATACCGTTCCAGGTGAACTCGGTCTCGCGGAAGATCGGATAGAACTCCGGAAAGTCCTTGATCAGATGGCGCGCGAGCAGACCGAGGTCGTAGGGCGTCATGACATGTTCGGGATGCGGCCACCCGGTCGAATTCATGAAATGGGAATTGTTCATGCCGAGTTCCTTGGCGCGCTCGTTCATTGCCTCGGCAAAGGCGCTCTCCGACCCGGACAGCGCTTCGGCCGTGGCGATGCAGGCATCATTGCCGGACTGGATGATGATGCTGCGCAGGACCGCTTCGACGGGAACATAGGAGTTCAGATCGGCGAACATGGTCGACGAGCCGGAAGCGGCGCCACCCACACGCCATGCATATTCGCTGATCCGGAACTCGTCCTCGAGCGAAACGCTGCCCTCACGGATGGCATTGAAAAGCATTTCCAGCGTCATGAGCTTGCTCATGCTCGACGGGTACATCTGCTCGTCGACATTCTTGCCCCAGAGCACCGTGCCGGTGTCGTAGTCCATCAGCATTGCGAATTCGGCGGTCGTTTCGAATGCCGAAGCGCTGCGCGGCAGAAGAGCGGCGCCTGCAATCACAAGCGACAGGAACAGGGAGGCGAAGGTGGCGCGGGCCATCATGATGTCTTGCTTTTCCTTTTTCGGGCTTTGCGGTCAGTCGACGACGATACGGGCGCTGCGATGGCCCTGGGCGATGACATTCTGCAGCGAGCTGTCGGCGGCAGGCACGTCGCTCAACGGGCCGACGCGGACGCGATAGAACGGCGTTCCGTCCACCATGGTCGTCTGGATTTCTACCCGCCCGACGCCGCTCAATTGCTGGCGGACCGTTTCGGCGTTCTGAAGACTCTGGAACGACCCGGCCTGGACATAGATGCTTCCCGGTGCAGCCGCAACCGGCGGCTCCGCTCCTGTGCCCGCCGCAGCGGAAGACGCATCGGCGATAGGCGCCATGGTTGCGGGCGGTGCCGATGCGACCGGCACCGAAGGCGGTGCGAGTTCCGTTGTGGAAACGGTCGCAACGGCGGTGACGGGTGCCGTGCCCGCAACGCGGCGCTCTTCCGGCGGTGTGTCGACCGGCGGCGCAACAAATGTCTCCGCAACCCCCATCCCGTCGCCGATGCCGCCCTGAAGCGGCGCCCGCCCGATATACTGCACTCGAACTTTTGCCGTTCCCTTTTGCTTGAAGTCCAGAACCTCGGCAGCCTTCTTCGAAAGGTCGATCTCGCGCCCGGAAGCGAAGGGGCCGCGATCGTTGATGCGCACGACCACCGACTTGCCATTTTCGAGATTGGTCACGCGCGCAATGACCGGCATGGGCAGCGTCGGATGCGCGGCGGACATCTCGTTTTCGTCGAAGACCTCACCGTTGGCGGTCTTCAATCCGTGAAAACCCGGGCCGTACCAGGAAGCGATGCCGGTGGAGTCGTATTTCTCGTTTTCGGCGGGGTAATACCAGATGCCGTTGATCTGATAGGGGTTGCCGACCTTGTAGTAGCCGCCCCCCTTCGGCAGCGGGCCGGCGGCCACCGGCGCTTTGGTCTCTGTGGTTCCACAGGCGGCGATCAGCAGAAAGGCAGGCGCCATTACCGCCAAAATCAGGCCGCGCGCCAAGGCGCCGCGGCGGTCTGTGGTTCTGAATCGAATGGTCATCGGAAACCCCGGTTCGTGGCCTTCCCGCCTGTCCCTGCGCGAATCACCCTGCGAACGACTAAATCCTTATAATCAGGGCCGCTTTTTCGGGCAAGCAGAGCCGCCGGGCGTTATAGTCGCGGCGCGGAAAGCCTGGGCCTGGAACGGCGCCTCAGGCCAAGTCCAGCATGAAGCCATGAAGATTCCCTATCGCCGAAGGTTCATTGTGAACGGAACGTCCCCCGCCCGATCTGCCACCCCGTCCCTAACCCGCGATCTCGTGCGCCTGACCCGGGAAAAGCCCGTCTCGGCCGCGGATCTCGAGGCGGCGGCGCTTTTCACCCTGGACGCACTGGCAAACAGCATCGCCGGCCGCAATTCGGAAGCGGGCCGCATCCTGACGCAATGGTATGGCGGCAACGCCGCGGCCAACACGACACCGGATGCAGGCCGCGTCGCCTTCCTGCTTGGCGGGCTTTGTCACATTCTGGAAACGGATGACCTGCACCGGGAGTCCGTCGTTCATCCGGGTTGCGTGGTCGTGCCGGCTGCATTCGCCCTGGCGGAAAAACATAGGCTCGGCGGCCGTGAGTTGCTTGTTGCCATTCTTCACGGCTTCGAGGCAGCGACCCGGATCGGCATGGCCGTCGGCCCGGCCCATTACCGCATCTGGCATAATACGGCGACATGCGGCCCCTTCGGGGCGGCGCTGGCGGCAGCAGCGCTTCTCGGCCTCGATGATGACGCAGCCGTTCACGCGCTCGGCAATGCGGGCAGCCAGTCTTCGGGTCTCTGGCAATTCCTCGAGACCGGCGCCATGACGAAACATCTGCATGCCGGCCATGCGGCAGAGGCAGGCGTTCGCGCGGCGGAACTCGCCGCGCTCGGTTTCACCGGCCCGCCGCAAATTCTGGAAGGCGAAAAGGGCTTCTTCCGTGCGACCTGCCCCGATGCCGACCCGGCGGCGGTGACGCGCGACCCGCATGCGCCTTGGCAGCTCACCCGAACTTCGATCAAGCCTTGGCCGTCCTGCCGGCACACGCATCCGACGATCGATGCCGGCGAGGAATTGCGCGCACGCCTGCTGGCGGAAGGGGTTGCCATTGATGCCATCCGTGAGATCGAGGTCGAAACCTATCAGGCCGCCCTCGATGTCTGCGACCGTCCCGTCGCGACCAGCGACTACGAAGCGAAGTTTTCGCTGCAGCATTCGATTGCCGCAGCGCTCATCTGCCCGCATGTGAACTTCGAAGCCTTCGGAGACAAATCCCGCGCCGCCTGCGCCGGGCTCGCCGCGAAGGTGAAAGTGAAACGCGCCGAACCCTGGGCCTCCGCCTACCCCGTCTCATGGGGTGGCCGGGTGACGATCAAGCTTGAGACGGGCAAGGAATACGAGGCCGAGAGGACGAATGCGAAGGGCGATCCGGAAGCGCCCCTCAGCCGCGACGAGATGATCGCGAAAGCTGAAATGCTTCTCGCTCATGGCAAGGCGGCAGACCCGGGCCGTATGGTGGACGCAATCCTGCGCATGGCGGAAGGGGGCGACCTTCCCTGCCTCGACCTGTATTGAGCGAGATAAGGGCGGCTTACTGGCCGCTTGCTTCCATCATCGGCTTGATGAAGGTGAGATAGGCCTGCCCGAAAAATCCGATCAGGAAGGGCAGCCAGATCCACGCCGTGCGCCAGCGCAACTTCGCCTTCTTCTTTTCCGGAGCAGGGGCAGCAACAGCTGCCGGAGCCGCAACGGGTGCAGGCGGCGGCGCCGGTTCGGCCGCGGGCTCAGCTGCGGGAGCCGCCGCCGCGGCGGCCTCGGCCAGGATCAACTCGCGCGAAACGCGCCGCTCCTGGATGAACTGCCCGACCATATAAATGCCCAGCAGTCCGATGATGCCCACCGGAATCCAGATCGACGTCAAATCGAATGGCACAACAGAACTCCCCCCAAAACTTCCCCGCGGCATTTTTGCCGTCATTTGTCCCATTTTGGCAAGCCTCGACCCGGCATGCAAAAGGGATTTCGCGTTAACCATAAAGTCGCGGGGGACGCGTCCTTTCGGAAAGGCGGAGACGACGTTCAGCTCGCGGGGTGCACCCGGCGCAGCGATGCCCAGAGAAAGGCTGCCGCAATTGGCAATACGATCACGCTCGCATAATGCTCAGGCGGATGGTGGCCGGAAACGGCGCCTTTCCAGAACCAGCCATCCACGGCGATCAGTAGCCGCTCCACAATGAGCAGCGCAAGGAACAGCGGCACCAGGGGCCGGTAGCGGAGCCCGATGACGATCTGGGCCGCGCCATGAACCATCTGCATCGCGCCCATCCAGGCAAAGACGGAGATGATCGTCTGGCGTTGCTGACCAAGGTCGATGCCGGCAATCACACCGGCGCCGCCATCCGGCAGAAAGAAATGAATGGCGCCTGGCACAAGGGTCAGCACGCCCGCCAGCACGAGAAACCAGGCCGCGGCCTTCGACCCCCGGTATTGCACATTTGTACTTTCCGGAAGCAGCATCTCAGTTTCCTTTCCTGAGAGAGGCGTTCTTTGCAACGAATGCGGAGATCATCTGTACAAGGATGTCTGGTGCGTCTTCCTGAATGAAATGATGAGCATGGTCGACGACGGAGTGATCCTGACCCCTGGCTCCGGGAATCTCCGCCTGCGCGCGTTTCTCCCACCCCTTCGAAACCGGATCGAGTGCGCCGAAGATCGTCAGGAAGGGCTTGTCGAATGTCTTGAGCCGTTCCCATGCGGCGCGGTTGATCGGCGCGCCGGGATTGTCGGGCTGCACAGCGATCAGAACGGGAAACTTGATGATGCCCGCCTCGTAATCCGGCGAAGGAAAGGGAGCGAGATAGGCATCGATCTCCGCAGGCGAGAGCTGCGCGCTCATTCCTTGCTTGAACATCTCCCACGGGAAGTTCGTCGCTTCCCTCATCATGCCGACCCACATTTTCATGAATTCGCTCTCGCCTTCGCCGAGCGGCAGGCCGGTATTCGATGCAATCACACTCTCGAAGCGCTCCGGAAAGGCGGAAACAAGATAGAGGCCTATAGTGCCGCCCCAGTCCTGGCAGAAAAGCGTGATGTCCCTGAGGTCGAGCGCCGCAAGCCATTTCGACATCCAGTCGTAGTGACGCGCCAGCGTGTAGTCGTCGCGCGAAGCCGGTTTGTCCGAACGCCCGCAGCCGACGAGATCGACCGCGATCACGCGCCGGCCCGTTTCGGCGAGGCCCGGTATCATCTTCCGGTAGAGGTAGGCCCAGCTCGGGTTGCCATGCATGAGAAGAATGGGCGCTGCATCCTTCGGTCCCACATCGACATGATGGATGCGGACCGGCGTGCCGTCCTCGTCGACGATCTCCGTATAATGCGGTTCGAAATCATATCCCGGCAGGTTGCGGAATCGCTCGTCCGGCGTGCGAAGGATTTTCATCGGATGGCTCCCGGGCCTGCGTATCAGATCGCAAGCGTCAAAGTGGCGAGATGAAGAAGCGCAGCGCTCAGCGCCAGCAACAGGGGCGCCCAGACGACTGGCGACGGATACAATCTGAGGATCGGCTGCGTGGGGAAGGAAAAGGTTTCCGCCGTCGCCGCGAATTTGAACGCATGCGAATCCGCAAATCGCGGATCGACTACAAGCTCGATCATGTCGCGGCGGCTGCGGTAGCGCATGAAGCCGACGATGGTCCAGCCGGGATCGGGCGGTACGCGCCAGGCATCCACATACCCCCCCACCTTGCGCGTCACGATCGCGGGATGCCCGCCCCGCCGGATGAGCGCCCTTGTGAAAGGCCCCGTATATTTCTGAAGCAGTTTGGCTGCCCTTGTAGGAACGCCCGTCTCGGGGTCGGGCACCTCGCCCGGCGCAAGCCGCACAAGATTGACCATCACGAATTCGCGTCCGTCATCCGCTTCGAGGAAACGGCGGATGATGCCGAAATCATTGTTCTCGCGTGAGCCATGCAGTTCCACCGCCTTCGCGATATAGCGGTCGATCTCCTCCGCGGTGAGCGGCGCCCGCCAGTTCCGATACCATGCAAGGAAGGCCATGGCCGTCAACGCGGCGATGCCCCAGATCCAGAATCCCGCGCTCACATATCCCTCCCTGCCCGCCGGAATGCGGTCACGAATATAGTGACACTATGAATGTCATTATATCAAGCGGGACATTGAGGTGGCCTGAGACGATCCGTCCGGCTAGGATTCCGGCAATCCTGTAGTCGAACGGTTTGCAAGGGAGCGGCGAATGGCCAAGCACCGCATCTACTCGACCAGCTTTGCAAGCGTCTACCCGCACTACGTTGCCAAGGCGGAGAAAAAGGGACGCACAAAGGCAGAGGTGGATCAGATCATCTTCTGGCTCACGGGCTACGATCAGAAAGGACTGAGTGCCCGGATCGAGCAGGAGACGGATTTCGAAACCTTCTTTGCCGAGGCGCCCCGCCCCAATCCTTCCCGCAGTCTGATCAAGGGCGTGGTCTGCGGCGTGCGGGTGGAGGAAGTCGAAGAGCCGACCATGCGGGAAATCCGCTATCTGGATAAACTGATCGATGAACTGGCCAAGGGAAAATCCATGGAGAAGATTCTCCGGGCGTGACCCGGCCCATCGAATGGACGAGTGCAACTCTGATGGCGAAACTCGTCTTTGCGTTGACGCAGCAATTGGCGGAAGGGGTGGGATTCGAACCCACGGTGGGCGTTAACCCACGCCGGTTTTCAAGACCGGTGCCTTAAACCACTCGGCCACCCTTCCCTGCGCACTGACTATCGGCTGGCGCGCGCTTTCTCAACAGGAAAGAAACGGCTCAAGCGCCGATCTTGAATGTGGCGCTGCCCTTCGCCACGAGATCGCCGGCCTCGGTGCGGAGTTCGGCTTCGGCGAAGGCGATCGATTTGCCGCGATGGCGGACCCAGCCTTCGCCCACCAATATCCCCTTGTCGGCGCGGCCCACAAAGCTTGTCTTCAATTCGAGCGTCACTTGCGGCGTGCCAGGCTTTTCATGTGTGAGCCTGACGGCATGGCCGCACAGCCCGTCCAGCATCGCCGAAAGGAAACCGCCATAGATGCGGCCGCCGCGATTCACGAAATTTTCGCCGGCAACGTAGGATGCCTTGATGTAGCCCCGCGAGGCATCCTTCTCGAGAACGCGTTTTCCGAGCGTCACCGCCGCAGGCGACTCCCAGTCCGGATCGAGAGCCGGATTATCGGCGCCTGTCATGCTCATCGTCGCTTTCCTTTCCGGGCGGCCTCGGCCCACCCGGATGCCCCGTTCAACTTGTCGGGCCGGGAAAGGGCGGGACGAAGCTCTTCTTGTACTTCGCCTTGCAGGCTTCGTGCTCTTCGGTCAGCAAGGCGAAGCCCTGCTCGTCGCAGAGCTTGCTTGCCCTGTATTCCGCAACGCCCTTGTTGGTGCAACCGCGCAGATCGGGTTCCCAGAGGAAGATGCAGACCATGGGAATATACCGCTCCTGACAAGGCAGTTCGCGAATATATTTCTTCTGCTCTTCGCTGCGCCGGTTCCACCAGGCGAGCCCGTCGGCAGGTCTGGTGCCGTTGGTATCGCTGTTGATGCAATCGGGAATGCCATCGGATGTGCCCTGCGCGGCGGAGGGGCCGGCCGCCGCCGCCATGGCGGCGACGCCGAGACCCAGAAGCAGGCATAATTGAACGAGAAGCTTCATGGCCTGCTGCTCCGCCCCCATTATCCCGGGAAAGGCGGCGTGAAGGACTTCTTGAAGTCCGCCTTGCAGGCTTCATGCGCTTCCGAAAGAATCGCATGTCCCTTTGCCGAACATGCCTTGTCGGCGCGATATTCGGCGACGCCCTTGTTGGTGCAGCCGCGCAGATCCGGATCCCAGAGGAATATGCAGACCATCGGAATATAGCGCTGCTCGCAGGGAAGCTCGCTGATGTATTTCTTCTGCTCCGGCGAACGCCGGCCCCACCAGGCGGCGGTCGCCTGCGGATTGCCTGTCTTGTCGCTGTCGATGCATTCGGGCACTGGCTGCGCCTGTGCGCCCCCGCTGCTGAAGCTCAGGCCGATCACCCCCAACCCGATCGCCAGACAGAGCTGGACTACGTACTTCATGGATCCTCCTCCCACGATATCCCCCCGATAATAGTAATTTATTTTTACTATCCTGGCAGAATTATGACGGCCCGCAAGAGGGAAGATAGCCTCCGGACAGCGCGGCGAGCGTCCGGAGGCGGAAGTTCAGGCAGATGCGGCAGCCGAGGGGCGCGCCTTCATCCGCTCGAACCAGGCAACGATATTCTTGTGCGCAGGATTGATCGGCTGGCCCACGACCGCTCCGAAATCGAGAAAGCCGAAAAGCAGGATGTCGGCGAGCGTCATGCGCTTCCCGGCGAGGAACTCCTTGCCTGCGAGCAGCTTGTCGATCCAGGCGAGCTTGTCCTGCGCGATTGCCTTGAGGCCGGCCGCGGCCTCTGGCAGGCACCGCATGCGGTTCTGGAACAGCGGCAGTCCTTCGGAAAAGCGGAAGCCATTGGCCAGAGGCTCGCAGACATTGAGATCGACGCGTCGCGTCCACATGCGCGTTTCGGCGCGCTCTTCCGGCGTCGTGCCGATCAGCGAACCGCCCGGGAACTTCTCGTCGAGATATTCGCAGATGGCCGTGATCTCGGCGAGATAGCTGCCATCGTCGAGTTCGAGGGCCGGAAGCTGTCCTGCCGGGTTCTTCGCAAGATAAGGTTCCTTGCGGTTCTCCGCCTGCATGATATCGACATCGACGAAAGGCAGCTCGATGCCCTTCTCCTTCATGAACATCTTGACGACGCGGGGATTTGGCCCGATCGAGTTGTAGAATTTCATGGATAGTCTCCCTGTTGCCCCGGTCTGTTCGTGAATGCCGGAATGGCACCATGATTAGCGAAATGCGCCCTGCCGCGCCAGCGCGCACCGCGCTTCGCATCATTTCCGCCTTGGCGCTCCTCCATTCCATGTTTATCTAGGGCCAATCCGGCAAAGACCGGCGAAACGGGAGGCAGGCATGAGCGCAGACGGCGCCACGGAAAAGCACGGCCCGGGGACCCCGCGTCCGGGCCTTTTCTATGGCTGGTACGTTGTGGCGGGCGTGCTCATCATCATGACGGTGACCGCGGGCCTCGGCTTCTACAACCTTTCCGTCTACCTCAAGGCTTTCGTTGCGGAAGGCGGCTTCTCGGTCCGCGCGACGTCCTTTGGTACGGCCTGCTTCTTCGTCGCCTCCGGCATAACCGGGCTCGGCGTTGCATCGCTGATCGAACGTTACGATCCTCGCTGGGTGATCACCGCCGGTGCGCTGGTGAGCGCCGGTGCCACGCTCGGCGCGGGCTATGTGAGCGAACTCTGGCAGCTCTATCTCTTCTATGTCCTGTTCGGCGCCGGCTATGCGGGTGCGGCGCTTATTCCCGGCACCACGCTTGTCGCGCGCTGGTTCGCGCGCAAGCGGTCGATTGCATTGTCCGTTGCATCCACAGGACTGTCGCTTGGCGGCATCATCCTTACGCCGGTGGCGGCGAGCATGATCGATCGCTTCGGCCTGCAGGCGGCGACGCCCTGGCTCGCCGCGGGCTTCATCATCGGCATCGTGCCCATCGCCTGGCTGCTGATCCGCCCTTCGCCGCAGTCGCTCGGTCTCGGGCCGGATGGCGATGCGCTGCAGCGCGACGAGAGCGGCGCGCTCTTGCCCGCTGATGGCATTGACTATCGCGATGCCGTCCGCAGCCGCTTCTTCATTCTCTCGACCCTTGCTTTCATCTTCGCGATGATGGCCCAGGTCGGCGTTATCGCGCATCAAGTCCGCCTCGTCGCCACGCGCAGCGGCAGCGACGAAACCGCGGCCCTTGCCGTCGCAACCATGGCGATGGCGAGCATCATCGGCCGTCTTGCGGGCGGCTGGGCCCTCACGATCATTCCATCGCGCGGTTTCGTTTTCGCGCTTGTCGTCGGTCAGGGCATCGCCCTCGCCTTCTATTCGCAAGCACAATCCATTCCCGCCCTCATGCTGGCAACCGTGCTGTTCGGGTTGACGGTCGGCAACTTGCTGATGATGCAGCCGCTGATGCTGGCCGAAGCCTTCGGTCTCAAGGCCTATGGCCGCATCTATTCTCTGAGCCAGTTGTTCATGACGGCCGGCGTCGCCGTCGGTCCGGCAGCCGTGGGGCTGCTCTACGATTGGCTCGGCGGATATGAGGTTGCCTTCCTCGTGATGGCGGTTTCGTCCCTTCTCGCCTTCCTGCTCATTCTCGCGGGCGGCCCCGTCCGCGCGCTCATCGAAAGCAAGCCGCATGCGTGATTTCGGACCCGGTGTCTCTCTCGACAATCCCGCCTTCATTCATGAAACGGCGCTTGTCTACGGCAAGGTTCATATCGGCGAGGGCGCGTCGCTCTGGCCCTATGTCGTGATCAGGAGCGAGATGCACGAGGTACGCATCGGCCGCCGCACCAATATTCAGGATTTCGTGATGATCCATGTCGGCAACGAGACGCCGACACTCATCGGCGACAATTGCTCCATCACACATCATTGCACCATCCATGGCGCGGAGATCGGCGAAAACTGCCTGATCGGCATCAACTCGACCCTAATGGACGGATCGAGGATCGGCCGGAATTCGATCGTGGCCGGTCACTCGATCGTCACCGAAGGAACCGTCATCCCGGAAAATTCCATCGTCGCCGGCGCACCGGCTCGCGTCATCAAGACGCGCGACAGCGGTATCGCCAACGCCATGAACGCCCGCTTCTACTATGAAAATGCACTTGCCTATGCAAAGGGCGATCATCGCGTCACCGAACGCGAGAGCTTCCGCCGCGCCATGGCCGAGGAGATGAAGGCGCTGACGGCGGCGGAATGAAGCAGGCCGAACTTTCCGCTTGGGCAAACTGACCGGAACGTCTATCTAGGTCATATTCGTTATTCAAGCCATCCGGCACCCGGAGCCCTGAAATGGATGCTGGCCCCGCGCCAGAAGCACCGCGCGCCTCGCCGCGCGGCCCGGTCTTTTATGGCTGGTATGTCGTTGCCGCCGTCTTCGTGATCCATACGGTCGCCTGCGGGCTGATCTTCTATAACCTGTCGATCTTCCTGAAGGCCTTTGTCGCCGAAGGCGGCTTCACGGTGTCGGCGACGTCGAACGCGACCGCGATCTTCTTCGTCGCTTCTGGTATTGCGGGGCTCGCTGTCGGCTGGCTGCTCGACCGCTACGATCCGCGATGGGTGGTCGCTGCCGGGGCGCTCATATCGGGCGGCGTTCTCGCCTGCGCCGGACACGTCACCGCGCTGTGGCAGCTTTATCTCTTCTACATTCTCTTCGGTATCGGCAACGCTGCCGTCGCGGTCATCCCAGGCATGACCATTGTGGCGCGCTGGTTCACGCGCCAGCGCTCCAAGGCCATCGCCTATGCCTCCACCGGCCTCTCGCTTGGCGGCATCGTTTTCACGCCGCTCTCGGCGGGGCTGATCGAACGATACGGGCTTATGGACGCCGCTTACTGGCTCGGCCTCGTTCTGGTGCTCGGCGTCATCCCCGTCGCCCTGCTTGTCCTTCGCGCGAGTCCGGAAGCCATCGGCCAGGCGCCGGACGGCGATCCGCCGCGCCGTGGCGCCGATGGTGCGCTCCTCCCGCCGGACGGAATCTCGTTCGAAGAGGCGATCCGCAGCCGCTTCTTCATTCTCTGCACCACCGCTTTCGTCTTTTCGATGATGGCGCAGGTCGGTTCGCTGGCGCATCAATTCCGCCTTGTCGCCACGCGCACAGGCGACGATCAAATGGCGGCCCTTGCGGTCGCCATCATGGCGGCGGCGAGTATTGCCGGGCGGCTGGTCGGCGGCGTCGTTCTCTCCCGCGTCGCTTCTAAGACCTATCTCTATGCCATCTACGTGCTGCAGGCCCTGTCCTTCGTTCTCTTCGCTGTCGTGCAGGGTCCGATCGCACTCTTTGTCGCCTCCGCGGTATTTGGCTCCACGGTCGGCAATATGCAGATGATGCAGCCGCTCATCGTGGCGGAAGCCTTCGGGCTCAAGGCCTATGCGCGCATCCTGTCCGTCTCGCAAATGATCACGACCTGCGCCAATGCGGCGGGCCCCGCCCTGCTCGGCTTCCTTTATGTCGCCGCCGGTGGATATGAACTTGCCTATCTCGCGATCACGCTGTCATCCGCCCTCGGTTTCGCAAGCCTCTACGCCGCGGGCCCCGTCCGCGCTCTGATCGAGGCAAAGGAAAGACCGGTAGGAAGCTGAAATCGCTCATGGATTTGGACAAGCGCCCTCGCTAGACTGCGCCCGTTCCACCCCTGTCCGATTGGATTGCCATGAAACTGCCGACGAATTTCTACAAGCCGCTCGCCATTGGCGCGCCCGCTCCCTACCGGGAACTTCCGGTGGCGCTGGAGCGCATGATCCATTTCTTTCCGGGCCACAACGAGAAGGTCCGGGCGAAGATCGGCGATGTGATTTCGCAGGTGGACGTTCTGCTCGGCAATCTCGAAGACGCCATTCCTGCCGATGCGAAAGATGCGGCGCGGCGCGGTGTGATCGAGGTCGGCAAGGCGCACAATTTCGGCTCGACAGGCTTTTGGGTGCGCATCAATCCGCTGAACAGCCCCTGGATGCTCGACGACGTCATGCAGCTCGTGGCCGAGATCGGCGACAAGCTCGACGTCATCATGCTGCCCAAGGTCGAAGGCGCATGGGACATCCATTATCTCGACCAGCTCCTCGCCCAGCTCGAGGCAAGGCACGGGCTGAAGAAACCGCTCCTCATCCATGCCATTCTTGAAACGGCGCAGGGCGTGAAGAATGTCGAAGAGATTGCGAGTGCCTCGCCCCGCATGCATGGCATGAGCCTTGGGCCCGCCGACCTCGCAGCCTCGCGCAAGATGAAGACAACCCGCGTCGGCGGTGGCCATCCGTTCTATCGCGTGCTGGAAGACCCGAAGGAAGATGGCGGCCCGCGCATCGCCGCGCAGCAGGATCTCTGGCATTACACCTTCGCCAAGATGGTGGATGCCTGCGTCGCGAACGACATCCGTCCCTTCTACGGCCCCTTTGGCGACATTCAGGACCTCGATGCCTGCGAACAGCAGTTCCGCAATGCCTTCCTGATGGGCTGCGTCGGCGCCTGGTCGCTGCACCCGAACCAGATTGCGATTGCCAAGCGCGTCTTCAGCCCCGCGCCCGATGAAGTGATCTTCGCGAAGAAGATTCTCGACGCCATGCCGGACGGCACAGGCGTCGCCATGATCGACGGCAAGATGCAGGACGACGCCACCTGGAAGCAGGCCAAGGTAATCGTGGATCTGGCGAGGAAGGTTGCCGAGAAGGATCCCGACCTCGCCAGAGCCTATGGTTTCTGACCCCGCTCAGGAGAGCGAGGCGAGAGCTTCCGCACGGAACGGCATAAGCTGATCGAAAGCGCCGGTATGGACCTTGCGGGCCCAGGCCGGATCGACCAGCAGCGCGCGGCCGACGCCGACGAGATCGAACTCGCCCCGTTCGAGCCGTTCGAGAAGTTCGTCAATGCCCGTCGCCTCGGAGGATTCGCCTGCGAAGGAGGCGATGAATTCGCCCGACAGGCTGACGCTGCCGACCGTGATGCTCGGCTTGCCGGTGAGCTTTTTCGTCCAGCCCGCAAGGTTGAGATCGGAGCCTTCGAACTCCGGCTCCCAGAAGCGCCGCTGCGAGCAATGGAAAACGTCGACGCCCGCATCCGATAGGGGCTTCAGGAACGCGCCCAGCTCCTCCGGCGTCGGCGCGAGCTTGACCGTGTAATCCTGCTGCTTCCACTGTGAGAAACGAAGGATGAGCGGGTAATCCTTGCCTGCATGACGGCGGATCGACTCGATGATTTCGACCGCAAAGCGCGTGCGGCCCACCATATCGCCGCCATACTCATCGTCGCGCTCATTGGTGCCGCCCCAGAAGAACTGGTCGATGAGATAGCCATGCGCGCCGTGAACTTCGACGCCATCGAACCCGATCTCGCGCGCATCGGCAGCCGCCCGCCCGAAGGCTTCGATCGTGTCCTTGATCTCCTGCCTGGTCATCGGCTCGGCGCGCTTCTTGCCGGGAACGGCAAGACCGGACGGCCCATGGCTAGGCAGTTCCGAATTGGTGGACTTTTCCGGGTTGCGCACCATGCCCACATGCCAGATCTGCGGCATGATCTTGCCGCCTGCGCCGTGAACTTCCTCGACCACCCGCTTCCAGCCCTTGAGCGCATCCTGGCCCCAGAACTGCGGATAGTTCGGATCGGCCGTTGCGACCGGCGTATTGACGGTCGTGCCTTCCGTGATGATGAGGCCGCATTCGGCTTCCGCCCGGCGGCGGTAGTAGGCCGCGACATCGGGGCCGGGCACACCACCCGGAGATTTGGCCCGTGTCATGGGCGCCATGACGATGCGGTTCGGAAGGGTCAGGCCGTTGAAGGTGAAGGGTTCGAACAAGGGCGCTACCGGCCTGCTCATCGGATGTCTCCTGTGGTTGAAAAATTTCGGTGCGCGCCATATTGGGTGTCTGGGCGTGAATGGCAATCCCGAAACCGGAAACAGGCGGCCGGATTCGATTCCGGCAACCCTTTCAATCTGTTAGAGTGAGTTGTTTAGAGAAAGGCGAAGTGGCGTCATGGAGATCAACCGGGAAGCCAAGTTCAGGATCGGCCAAGTGGTCCGCCACAGATTCTTCCCCTTCCGGGGCGTGATCTTCGATGTGGACCCGACATTCAACAATACCGAGGAATGGTGGCTGTCGATCCCTGAGGAGGTGCGTCCGCGCAAGGACCAGCCCTACTACCACCTCTTGGCCGAAAATTCGGAAACGGAATATGTCGCCTATGTCTCCGAGCAGAACCTTCTCCCGGACGAGTCGGGCGAACCCGTCCGCCATCCACAGGTTGCAGAACTCTTCGGTCCGCTGAAAAACGGCTTCTATGCCCTGCGGATAAATTCCGCACACTGACGCGGCGCGGCGTGCTAGGCAGATGGGCACGCGACGACAAGAGGCTGGGCGCCATGCGGCGGGACTTGAGACCCTATTTCATCCGCCGGATGCAGGACGGCTGGAATCGCTTCTATGTAAGCCGGTTCGTAGCACCCGCCTTCGATGCACTCGGCTCCCATCCGGACATAACGAGCCCACGCAATGTGGAGATATGGGGCGGCGGCATCACGGCTGGCGCGAACCTCCATCTCCATGCCTCGAAGGGCAGCATGGTGCGTCTCGCGACATGGCGTACCGGCGAGCGCGAGGGGCGCATCGAAATCGGCGACCACGTGCTGATCAGCCCCGGCACGCATATCGTCTCGTCGGAGCGGATCGTCATCGGCAGCAACACGATGATCGCCAGCAACTGCTACATCTCGGATTCCGACTGGCACGACACCTATGACCGCACTGCCGAGCTCAGCAAGCATCGCCCCATCGTCATCGGTGAGAATGTCTGGCTTGGCGTCCGCGTTATCGTCGGCAAGGGCGTAACGATCGGCGATAACAGCATCATCGGCGCCGGCGCCGTCGTCATCTCCGACATTCCGCCCAATTGCATAGCAGCCGGAAATCCAGCCCGCGTCGTACGCGAGCTGGACCCGGCGCGCGGATTCCGCACCCGTTCTACCCTGTTCGCCGATCCGGACAGGCTGCAGCAGGACATGGACAGGCTGATGCGTTACATGCTCAGGGAGAACACGCTGACCGGATGGCTCCGCAGCCTGTTCTTCCCCACACGCGCAGACTGATCAGGATTTGGGCTTGGGCAGCGAGCCGATCGCCTTGGTGATGCCGTCGAGCTTGACCGGAATCTTCACCTCGCCCTGCCGCACGAGCCGGAACTCGACATTCATCTCCTTGCCCGATTGCAGCGCCTTGAGCCGCTTTTCATCGATCAGGATTTCCGTCTGGCAACCGCCTGGAAGGCAATAGAGGAACTGCTGGCCGAACTCCTCGCCGCCATCGATCGTCCATTTGATGCCGACCGGCAGCACCGTGCCGAGCGGCGTGATCGCGAACATGAAGAGGTCCTTCGAACCGTCATTGTCCACGTCCCGTGCGCCGTAACCGATACCGAGATAAAGGACGCGCTGCTGCTGGCCCGCCTCGTCGCCCACGCCGACGCCGACAAAGGCATGGCACTGCTCGACGCCTGTTTCGCTCGTTTCGCAACGCGAACTCCAGGTTCCGAATTTCTGGACCTTGGCTTCGTCACCGCCGGCCCCCTGGGCCTGAGCGGGAGAGAAGGCGGAGAGAGCAACAGCAGCGGCAAGCGACACGCCGGAAAGCGCACGGCGAAGTGACATGATCGGAACCCCTTGGAACCTTGTGCAAACGGAAATCTGTCCGTTCCTCAGCGATAGCGGCTGCAGGCCAGATAAGCCCGCCAGCACGTCAAATCGTCTCTAGCCTCGCATTTCGGCATAAAGAAGGCATCGGGAAACTTTGAAAAATTCGCAGAAATGCTTAACGCTTGAACCAACTTGAAGACACTTTCGACTTGTTGGTCCCTCGGGCTCCACGGAATAGCGATGACCTTGCGTTCAAATTCGAAGCTCTGCCTTGGCGCCTTGTTTGCCGCGCTGGCCATGCTGTTCTATGTGGGCGCCGCGGCGGCGGACGGCCCGCGCCACGCCATTGCCATGCATGGCGAGCCCCTCTATCCGGAGGACTTCACCCATTTCGCCTACGCCAATCCGGACGCGCCCAAGGGCGGCGCCATTACCTATGGCGCCGCGGGCTCCTTCGACAGTCTCAATCCCTTCATCGTCCGGGGCACCTCGGCGCTCGGCCTGCGCGAGCATGTCTTCGAAAGCCTCCTGGCACGGGGCTACGACGAGCCCTTCAGCCTTTACGGCCTTCTTGCCGAAACGGTCGAAGTCCCGGACGACCGGAGCTGGGTCGCCTTCACCCTGAATCCCGAAGCTCGCTTCTCCGATGGAATGCCCGTCACGCTGGACGATGTCGTCTTCTCGCTGGAAACGCTGCGGGACAAGGGACGGCCCAACTACAAGACCTATTATTCCAAGGTAGAACGCATCGAGCGCATCGGTGAGCGGACCATTAAGCTCCATTTCACGCCGGATGGTGATCGGGAAATCCCGATGATCCTCGGCCTCATGCCGATCATTCCAAAACATGTCTATGAGAAGCGCGACTTCGGCGCCGCCAACTTCGAGACACCCGTCGGAAGCGGGCCCTACATGGTCGAGCGGACCGTCCCCGGACGGCGCATCGTCTATCGCCGCGATCCGGCCTATTGGGGCCGCGACCTGCCTGTGAATGCCGGCCACTACAACATCGACATCGTCACCTATGAATACTTTCGCGACACCAATTCCTCCTTCGAAGCGTTCAAGACGGGCGTCTATCACGCCCGGCCGGAGGACGATCCGGGCCGCTGGGCCACGAATTACGATTTTCCGGCTCTGCGGGACGGGCGAGTGCGGAAGGAAACATTCCAGACCGGCCTGCCCTCCGGCATGTATGCTCTGGTCTTCAACACGCGGCGGCCTGTCTTCGCCGACAGGCGCGTTCGCGAAGCATTGATCGAGCTTTTCAATTTCGAATGGGCGAACCGCAACCTCTACTTCGGATCCTACGTCCGGACGCAGAGCTTCTTCGACAACTCGGAACTTGGCTCCGCCGGGCGCGCGGCTGACACGCGGGAGCGGGAGCTTCTTTCGCTTTACCCCGCTGCCGTCACGGAGGAGATCATGGCTCATGGATGGCAAGCACCTAGAGGCGATGCCACCGGACAGGATCGCGCCGCGCGTGCCCGCGCCATCGCGCTTTTGAAAGAGGCCGGATACGAGTTGCGGAACGGCGTGATGACGAATGTGAAAAGCGGGCGCCCTCTCCGCTTCGAAATTCTCGTGGCGACACCGCCGGAAGAACGCCTCGCTCTGACCTATACGCGGATGGCAAGCCGTATCGGCCTCTCCATCGCGGTGCGGAACGTCGATCCGAGCCAGTATCAGGAACGGCGTAACAACTACGACTACGACATGATCTTCAACAGCTGGTTTTCCTCGCTCTCTCCCGGCAATGAGCAAAGCTTCTATTGGGGCTCCGCCGCAGCCGATATGCCCGGAACGCGAAATTACATGGGCGCGAAGGAGCCGGCTGTCGACGCGATGATCGAAGCGATGCTCGCGGCGCGGACACGCGAAGACTTTGCCGCGGCGGTGCGCGCTATGGATCGCGTGCTTCTGTCCGGCGCCTACATGATTCCGCTTTTCCATCAGCCCGAACAATGGGTGGCGTTGTGGCGAAAGGTGAAGCTGCCGGAGAAGACGTCGCTCTACGGCTATCGCAGTTCGACTTGGTGGATCGAAGAAAACTAGAGTGACGAGACGTCCTTTCAAGTCTTCGCGATGAACTTCTTTCCTTTCTGCAAATAGCGGGAAGCTGATAGGCTTCCGCCCGAACCAGCTCGCGTCTTGAAAGCTGGGGCTGTGTTGCGGGGCATGAAAGAGACGCCGGGCCGACCTGAGTAACGGGAGGATCCGATGACGCAAACGCCCCGCCGCATGCTCCTTGCGGCGACCAGCATTCTCGTGACGGCAAGTGTATTTCCTGCGGCTGTGCTGGCGGCAGGCTTCGCCATTCGGGAACAGTCCACATCCGCGCAGGGCAGTTCGTTTGCCGGCGTCTCGGCGGGCGGCGAAGACATCAGCACCGTCTTTTACAATCCCGCAACGCTCACGCTTCACAAGGGCATCAACGTCTCGGGCCAGGCATCGTGGATCATCCCGGATGTGGAACTCGGCAATGCCTCCGCCTCTACCGCACTTGGCACGCCGATAGCGGGCGGCACTTCGGGCAATATCGCCCCTCAGGCGCTCGTCCCCTCCTTCTATGCCTCATGGCAGGTATCGCCGGACTGGTTCCTCGGCCTCTCCTTCAACGCGCCGTTCGGCCTCACCACCTCGGCAGATAGCGGCTGGATCGGCCGCTACCACGCGCTTGGCTCCCGTATGCGGACCTACAACGCGCAGCCCATCCTCGCCTGGCAGGCAACGCCCTGGCTGTCCGTCGGTGGCGGAGTTCAGGTGCAATATACAGATGCCCGCCTCACCAGCGCGATCGACTTCGGCACCATAGGCACCGCGCAAGGCGTGCCCGGCGGCTCGCCGGGAGATCCGGCACAGGATGGCTTCGCCGCAATCGAGGGCGACGACTGGTCCTACGGCTATTCGCTCGGTGTGCTCATCACGCCGGAGCCGCGCACGCGCATCGGCATCGGCTACCGCTCGGCCATGGACATCAATCTGGAAGGCAGCGCCGAGTTCGGGCTCAGTGCCTATGGCGAGCTGCTAGCCCTGGTCTCCGGCGCATTCCAGCCGACGGGCGGCCGGGCTTCCATCACCACACCGGAAATGCTGTCTCTCGGCGTCAAGCACGACATCGCGCCCGACTGGACCATCGGCGCCGAAATCGCCTGGACCCGATGGAGCCGCTTCGACCGCCTGATCGTCGATTTCGACAATCCGAACCAGCCCAGCGATCTGACGGAGGAGGACTGGGAAGACAGCATGTTCCTCGCTCTCGGCGTCACCTGGCGGGCGAACGAGAAGCTGCGGCTTCGCAGCGGCGTCGCCTTCGACGAGGGCGTCGTCCCGGCCTCGGACCGGCGCACCCCGCGCATTCCGGACTCCGACCGCTACTGGATCTCCGCCGGCGTCGGCTACGACCTGACCGAGAACATGACCTTCGACGCCGCCTATACCCATATCTACTCCCCCAAGGCGAATATGAACCTCGATGCGAGCGATCCCGGCAATGATGCTCGTGGCAATCTGAGCGGTACTTTCTCGTCCTCCGCAGATATCCTGAGCACGAGCCTCACCATGCGGTTCTAAGGCTCGCATCTGCGCCCCTCTTGTTGCTATCCTTCGGGAAAAGAATCCGAGGGGAGGACTGAATGAGAGACCGGATCGGGCAGTGGCGCGCGCGCCTGTCCCTGCCGCTTGTCGCCGCGCCGATGTTCCTGATTTCGGGGCCGGAGCTTGTGCTCGCCGCCTGCCGCAACGGCGTCATCGGCAGCTTCCCGACGCCCAACGCGCGAACCGTCGCCGATCTCGACCAATGGCTCGACCGGATCACGTCCGGTCTGACGGAAAAGGATGCGCCCTGGGCCGCGAATGTCGTCGTCCACCGCTCCAATTCGCGGCTCGATGAGGATCTCGATCTCGTCATGCGCTACAAGGCGCCCCTCGTCATCACGGCGCTCGGCAGCCCCCGCGCCATTGTGGAGCGCGTGCATGATTATGGCGGTCTTGTATTCGCGGATGTGAACTCCGTGCCCTTCGCGCGCAAGGCCGTGGACGCGGGCGTGGACGGCCTCGTCCTCGTCGCCGCAGGCGCAGGCGGTCACACCGGCAACATGACCGGCTTTTCCTTCGTGCCGGCGGTACGCGAATTTTTCGACGGGCCGGTCATCCTCGGCGGCGGCATCACCGATGGCGCGGGGATTCGCGCGGCGGAAGTGCTGGGCGCCGATCTCGCCTATATGGGCACGCGCTTCATCGCCTGCGAAGAAAGCCTCGCCGCACCGGAATATCGCGACATGCTTGTGAGTTCGACGGTGGAAGACCTCATTCTTACCCGCGCGATCACTGGCGTTGCCGCGAACTGGCTGAAGCCGAGCATTGCGCTCGCGGGATACGATCTCGACGCGATGGAAAAGAACCCGGATGTCGATTTCACCGATCCGCAATCCGGCGCGAAGCGCTGGGCGCATGTCTGGTCGGCCGGCCATGGCGTCGGCCTGATCGACCGGACGGAACCTGTGGCAAGTCTCGTCGCGCGGCTGAAGGCGGAATACGAGGAAGCACGAAAGAGATAAGAACGGGAACGAATGTTCCTGCATGAAGCTTTGGGAGGAGCGCTCATGATACTGGCATCGAAAGCGGAAATCGCAGCCCACACGGCGGCAGGCTGGTGGGGCACCGAAACCGTGAGCGCCCGCTTCCGCGCCAATGCGGCCGCAACACCCGACCGCCTCGCCGTCGCCGATCCGCCGAACCGCGAGGAGATCGACGGCACCGGGCCCAAGCGTCTCACGTATCGCGAGTTGCAGGAACTTTCAGATGCGATCGCCACCGGCTTTCTCGATGCCGGATTGCAGAAGGGCGATGTTGTCGCCGTCCAATTGCCCAACACGGCGGACCTCGTTGCCGTGTATTTCGCCGCATGGCGTCTTGGGCTCATCGTCACGCCCTTCCCCGTGCAATGGCGGGCGCATGAACTCGGCGATGTACTGAATTTCGTCGGCGCGAAGGCCGCCGTCACCGCGCGCTCGATCCGCGGCCACGATCACGGCGCCATGTTCGTCGAGCTGAAGGCGAAATGCCCGGCCCTCGCCCATGTCTTCATCTCGGGCGAAACGGCATGGCCCGCCGCCGATACAAAGCGCCTCGATGCGCTGCCGCAGGCGGATGCCAATGAAGCCGCGACGATCTGCTGGACGTCCGGCACCGAGGCCCGGCCCAAAGGCGTGCCCCGCAGCCACAATCACTGGATGATCGCAGGCGTTGCCTGCGCCGACGCAGCGCAGCTGCAGCCGGGCGATGCAGTGCTCAATCCGTTTCCGCTCGTCAACATGGCGGCCATTGGCGGCTGCTTCATGCCCTGGCTGCTGACGGGCGGCACGCTGGTCCAGCATCATCCATTCGACCTCCCGGTCTTCCTGCGTCAGCTTGTCGGGGAGAAGATCGCCTATACGGTCGCGCCGCCCGCCGTACTCACCATGCTGCTGAAGGAGGAGAAGCTCATAGCGAGCCTCGACTTCTCACACGTCCGCAGCATCGGCTCCGGCTCCGCGCCGCTCTCGCCCTGGATGGTGAAGACATGGCAGGAGCAATATGGCCTGCCCATCGTCAACATCTTCGGCTCGAATGAAGGCACCTGCCTCATTTCCGGCGCGGGTGATGTGCCGGACCCGGAGGAACGCGCGCAGTTCTTCCCGCGCTTCGGCGTGAAGGGTCTGCAATGGCCCGCGAAAATTGCGGGCGCCGTCGAAACGAAACTGATCGACCTGCAAACAGGTGAGGAAATCACCGAACCCGGCAAGCCCGGCGAACTTCTGATCAAGGGCGCAACGCTTTTCGCGGGGTATTTCCGCGCAGGCGATGGCGGCGGCCCCGCCGATGCCATCGACAAGGACGGCTTCTTCCGCACCGGCGACGTCTTTGAAATTGCCGGCCCCGGCAACCGCTATTACCGCTTCGTGGAGCGCGCGAAAGACATCATCATCCGCGGCGGCATGAACATTTCGCCGGGCGAGATCGACGGCCTGCTCGCGGGCCTGCCCAAGATCAAGGAAGCCGCCGTCGTCGGCTATGCGGACCCCGTGATGGGCGAACGCATCTGCGCCGTCGCCGTTCCCGCCGATGGCGAAACGCTGACGCTCGACGATATCCGCAACCATCTCGCGAAAGCGGACATCGCCGCCTACAAGCTGCCCGAACGCCTCGAATTCGCTCCCGCCCTCCCGCGCAACCCGCTCGGCAAGGTGCTCAGGCGCGAACTGAGGTCGATGATCGGGGAGTAGTCACCGCGGGTCTTTTGAGAAGATCGCCTCGAGGCTCGTCATGTTCATGCCGTGCTTGACGTAGTTATACGGCGTCACGTTGACGGACTTGATGATCGCACGCTGGATTTCCGTGCCGAGGCTGCCATCGGCGGCGGGCACCATGTCGAAATCGATCACGTTGATGCAGGCCGGGTCCTGCTCGAAGGCGCGCACGGCGGAAAGCGCGCGGGTGAATGAACATCCCGTCGCCGCCCAGCCGAGCAGCAGCCGGTTGATGCCTTCATGCGCGGTGATGAGCATGGTGTGCCAGCCGGGTTCGGCAAGCAGCCGTTCGAGCGAGCGCACGGCACGGCGCAGCGCATCCTCGAACACTTCGCCGCCGTCCAGCATGGTCGCGCCCGGTTCGCCCGCCATGTCGAAATGAAAGGCCATTTTGGCGGCAAGCTCTGCCCGGCTCGAAATCTTGCCGAAGCTGCCGCCATGAATTTCGACGAGCTCCGGCTCTTCCTCGAGGAAGGGTGCCTTCCCCTCCTGCCCCGCAAGCACGAACTCCGCCGTCTGCCTCGTGCGCGGCACGCCGGAACAAACCGCCCGGTCGAGCTTCACATGCGACAGCGCGATGCCCGCCGCCTTCGCCTGCTCCTGCCCGAGCGGCGTCAGCGGCACCACTTTCGTGTCGCCGCCGGCCGCCATGATCTCGGGTCCGAAATAGTCGACATGGCCGTGACGCATCAGATAAATGCGCCGCCGGCCTGTCGTACCTGGAAGTGCGCTCAAATCGCTTCCGCTTTCTTGAGGCCCGCAACGTCGCCGTCGGAGAAGCCCCAATCCTTCAGCGCGCTTTCCGTGTGCTCGCCGATCGTGGGCGCCGGGCCCTGAATCTTCGATTCCGTGCGCGAGAAGCGCGGCGCGATATTGGGCTGTGCCACGCCGTCGATCTCGACGATGGTCTCCCGCGCCTTGTTATGAGGATGGTTGATCGCTTCCTTGATCGAGAGAACCGGCGCGAAGCAGATATCCGTGCCTTCCATGATCGCGCACCATTCGTCGCGCGTCTTGGTCTTGAAGACCTCCTCGATCTTCTTCTTCATCGCGGGCCACTGCGCCCGGTCCATCTGCGCATCCCACAGGCTGTCGGTCAGCCCCGCCTTCTCGCGCAGGATCGCATAA